>JAWXBI010000065.1:0-36816 GCA_034439915.1 Saprospiraceae bacterium
ACCTTTCACCCTCTCTTACCTTCCATGGAAAACCGCTTTTCTTTTTTCTAAAAAAGCATCCACCCCCTCTTTAAAATCTTCCGTTTGTGCAAGGTCATTAAAAAGCTCGCCTTCTCTTTCAATACCATTTTCGAGATTAGGGTAATATGAATTTACTGCTTCTATGATCCGGGCTATGGATAAGGGTGCTTTTGTCGATATCCGATTTACCCATTCCAGAGCCACCGTCAGCTCCTCTCCTGGTTTAGTCAGCTGATTGACCAGACCAAACCTGAGGGCGTCCTCAGCAGAGATCAAGTCGCCGGTCATCATCCATTCAAGGGCCTTAGCCTTACCCACCAGTTGTGGCAATCGCTGGGTACCGCCATATCCAGGGAGTATACCAAGATTTACTTCAGGCAAACCAAACCGTGCTTTTTCGCTTGCAATCCGGAGATGGCAGGCCATAGCCAGTTCGCATCCTCCGCCCAAAGCAAAACCACCAACAGCTGCAACCACGATTTTGGGGAATGACATGATCAGGTTCATTACCTCATTACCTTTTTTCAAAAATTCTTTAGCCTGTCCGGGACTAATTCCTTTAAATTCCGTGATGTCAGCACCAGCTACAAAAGCTTTATCTCCTGCTCCCTTTATAATGATACCCTTTAATTCAGGTTTGCCGGGGGCCAGGACCTGAAAGAAATGATGGAGCTCGGAAAAAACCTGGCTATTCAACGCATTTAATGTGGCGGGCCTGTTGATGGTCAACAAACATATGTTATTAAAATCCTCCAGTAATAAAGTTTGATAATTCTGATCCATAAAAATGCTGATTGATTGAAAATATCAGGTTGCCTGCTTATCGCCTCCAAAATAAAATTCTATTCCGGAAATTGAGATGCGATACATTAGGCTAACCATATACAAAACTAAGGATAACAGCAGGATTCCATAAAAAGAAAGAATTTCACTTACTGCAATCCGTTGCTACGCTGATTTAACCCGATTGATCTTAATTTTAACCTTCAATCGCGGCTAACGTTAAAAAACGTAATTTTACTTTCAGCATTCAAACCCGATATGGCCAAAATTATAACAATAGCGAACCAAAAAGGAGGAGTGGGTAAAACCACTACGGCCATCAACCTGGCAGCCAGCCTGGCCATACTGGACAAAAAAGTATTATTGGTCGATGCCGATCCACAAGCCAATGCAGCGTCGGGTGTGGGTATCCAGGTCGATGACCTGACTTTATCGCTTTACGATTGCCTGATTAACGGAGCTGACCCCCTGACCGTCATATTAGAAACAGAGACCCCCAACTTATTTATCCTGCCGGCACATCCGGACCTGGTCGGAGCTGAAATTGAATTGGTATATAAATCCAACCGCGAGTATTTATTAAAAGGCATTCTGGATCCTATTAGTCACCTCTATGATTTTATACTTATAGATTGTCTGCCATCCCTGGGGCTCATTACGGTCAATGCCCTGACCGCCGCGCATACTGTACTCATCCCAATTCAATGTGAAATCTTTGCACTGGAAGGATTGAGCCGGCTCAAACGAACAATCTCCATAGTAAGGGAAAACCTCAACCCGGATTTGGAAATAGAAGGAATTGTATTATCCATGTTTGATCAGCGCTTGCGCTTGGCTAACCTGGTGGTCACCGAGCTCCGGTCCAATGCCCAGGATTATATATTTTCCACGATTATTCACCGCAATTCCAAAATTGGTGAGGCCCCCAGTGTTCACAAACCCGTGTTGTTATACGATGCAGCCGGGAAAGGGACCATCAATTTTCTCAATCTGGCAGACGAATTGTTGAGAAAACAAATCGGAATGATCATTGCTTAACTTTGACTTATGGACCAGAAAAAAGAATTAGGAAAAGGAATCCGCGCATTGTTGGGCAATATGGACAGTCAAAAACCCCTTCCTAAAGTGCCTGCTTTGTCCAGTGTCAGTTTTATTCCTCTGAGTTATATCGAGACCAGCCCTTTTCAACCCAGGACTGAATTTGATCCTGTGGCTTTGGAGGATCTGGCAGCTACCATTAAACTTCACGGTCTTATTCAACCGATTACTGTCCGGAGATTAAATGATCATCAATACCAATTGATATCCGGAGAACGACGTACCCGTGCAGCCCGATTAGCTGGTTTAACCGAAATACCCGTTTTTATTCGAACTGCGGATGATCAATCCATGCTTGAAATGGCATTGATTGAAAATATTCACCGTGAAAACCTCAATCCGATAGAAGTGGCCATATCCATGTCCAGACTGATTGAAGAATGTAAGCTCACGCATGAAGAAATGTCGGTGCGGGTGACCAAAGACAGAAGTACGGTGACCAATTACCTCAGGCTGCTCAAACTCCCTCCCGATATCCAGCATGCGGTCAAAATGAAAAAAATGAGCATGGGTCATGCCAGAGCTTTGGCAGGTATAGACAATCTGGTATTGCAACTCAAATTATTCAAGGAAACCCTTCTTCATGAATGGTCAGTAAGGCAACTCGAACAAACCATTCGTTCCTATCAGGATAAAAAATCAAAACCCCAGAAGGATGTTCCGATCAATGAATCCAATCTCCTGAGATCCTATCAGGACAAAGCCAACGCCCTCTTTGGCAGACGTACTACCATTAAGTCCGATAAAAAGGGGAAGGGTCAACTATTAATCCCTTTTAACAATCTGGACGAATTGAATGAGCTTTTGGATCGTTTATCATAAGGCCGTTGTCACCCTGGCTTAAGATCATGTTTCAAGACACCATACCGGTCTGTATTTTAACCGTTGTATTTTGTTTTTGTGCGTCCGCTCAGTCGGATTCCATTCAAACCGCTGAAGACAATATTGACAGCATTACGAGTTATTTGGACAAAAAACCACGTACGGCTTTGTTTCTCGGCTTACTTATTCCCGGGGCCGGTCAGGCATTCAATAAAAGATGGTGGAAATTGCCTTTGGCATATGGTGCTTATGGATTTGCCGTTTACCGGATCAATGATACCCGAAAAAGATATAAAGAATGGGATAACTATTTTCTGGAAGCGGTAGAAACAGGGCAAAAAGTTACCGTTGCTCCCGGAATAGATTTTGATTCACGGCAAATCAAAACCTACCGTGATCGGTTCAGAGATGATAAAGACCGCGCAGTATTTCTGATGATCGGGATACATTTTCTCACTGCACTGGAGGCCTTCGTCGATGCACACCTAAAAAATTTTAATATAGATGATGACCTGGGATTGATATTGACTTCGCCCAGCGTCCCCGGCCCCGCAATAGGGTTTAGTTATAAATTACATTAAACCGAATATTTTGGCATATTTGATCATCTCCCCGGGATTGCTGATCTTAATTTTACCGGTCATCACGGCCATCATAGGATTCGTTTTGCCTTCTACAATGCTCATCAGGGTCTCTGTATTGGCTTTGACTACACATTTGGGTTCATCGACTAAACCCTGATCCACAGTCACCTTGCTGTCTTTTACATATACTGTAAACTGACCGCCACCCTCTCCTTCCAGGTCAAAATGGAAAATAGTGTCGATGCCTTCCAGTAGTTCAGGCTTTACTTTTGCAGGAAGGGATTTTAGAAATTCAGCAGCATTCATATTTATTTATAATTAGGTGACAATATATAGTTTTTTGGAATATGGATATCCAGCGGGAGGAATGGCAAATCACCCTTTTAAAGGGGATAGTCCTTTTATTCCTTAATTTTAGAGGATTCAATCATAAACCCCGACTTTTACAGTATGCGGATAGTTTTTATGGGGACCCCTGAATTCGCTGTACCGTCTCTGGCTGCCCTGCTCCAGACCAGACATGAGATAGTTGCAGTGATAACTGCTCCGGATGCCAAAGGAGGCCGGGGGGGGCAGCAGCTTATTCAATCTGAAGTAAAACAGTTTGCCTTAAACAAAGGCCTCCTGATCCTTCAACCTGAAAAACTCCGGTCAAGGGAATTTTTAAATCAATTAAAATCACTTGAAGCCGATCTTCAGATCATTGTAGCTTTCCGGATGTTGCCAGAGCTGGTTTGGAATATGCCCAGGTTGGGTACGATCAATGTCCACGGATCCTTGTTGCCTAAATATAGGGGCGCAGCCCCCATTCACTGGTCGGTGATCAACGGTGAAAAAATTACCGGGGTAACCGTGTTCCGGTTGAAACATGAAATCGACACCGGGGATATTATCCGACAAGCCGCCACCGAAATAGGTCCTGATGAAACGACCGGCGATGTGTACGACAGACTCAAACTGATCGGTGCAAGTACTTTGATACAAAGCCTGGAACAGCTGGAATCCGGCCAAATAACCTATCTGCTCCAGGATCCGACCCAGGTAAGCCCTGCACCTAAACTTTTCCATCATCAGGCCATACTGGATTTCAAAACTTCAAATCAGGAAATACACAATTTTATACGGGGACATAGTCCTCAACCCACCGCATGGATGATTTTTCATGACATAAAATATCTGTTTTACCGTACTCATATCCCTGCCATTTTACCGCCGCATGGCGAGCCCGGACGCATGCAGATCATCGGGCGAAAATTATATCTGCATACCTTCGATGGGGCTTTAGAGATATTGGAACTGCAACAGGAAGGGAAAAAGCGTATGCCGGCCAGGGATTTTATCAATGGAATTAAAAACCATGTGGTTTTTAAATGACCAGCGGTCAGGATTTATTTCTCAAAATAATATTGTCCATCACTTCACTGAGTTGTTCTGCTCCAATATTTTTAGAAAGAATAGTTTTTTTGGCGTCCATAATAAACAATTGAGGCGTTGTCCTGACATCATATAAAACCTTATATTTTGAAGCATGGAAAGGATCTGCTGCATTGATCCATCCCGGCTTTATGTTATGCTCTTCAAGGTATTTCCAACAGGCAGGCACTTTGTCTGAAAACTGGCTACAGACGGCTAAAACCTCGACTCCCTTGGCTTTATACTTATTGTAAAAATCAATGACGTGAGGCAGGGAGGATTTACAATGACTGCATTCCGGGTCCCAGATAAATAAGACGGTATAGGGCGATCGAATGCCATGTAAGGTGATCGGGGTTTGTTCCGGATACCGGGTTAACCGGATTTCCGGAGCTGTTTTTCCGATCAGGATGGGACGCAACGCAGATGCATTTTTTTGAATTTTTTCCAATTGTTCTGCTGCGACCCAGGGTGCAAACCCTTTGGAATAATATTCGTCTACCAGATGAACATATAAAGCGTCAAAACCAACGATTTTGGAATTGGCATAATTATTTAAAAACTGCACCAGATAGTATCTGAATGTTTCTTCTGCAGGTTGTATTCGACGAAGGATGTCGTCGAGCGAATGTTTAATGGAATCAGGGTGTTGAAGCGTCAGTTTTTCCAGGTAATAATTTATACGTTCATGAATGAGCGGTGACCTCAATAGTCTTGGATCTTCCAGTGTGAGGTGGTCAAAATAGTGGGCTTTATAATATAAATACCGGTTCATTTCGATTTGTTCTTGCGTGCCTTTCATCTCTGGAATCGTTACCTCTATCGATGCATTAATCAGAATGGCGGTCATCGACGCCGGAAAATTTTTAATGATTTCTGATTGTTTGTTTTTTACTTCCCCATTTATCTTTTCCAGGTTTTCCTGAAGCACAGCCACATCTCTGCCTGCTTCCTTTTCTGTTTTTATTTTATCGGAAATGGCCTGAGCTTGCGGCCGCTTTTCTTCCAGGTACCGGAGATAATCATAAAACAATTCATTGTCCCGGGACCCCTTGACTTGAAAGGATTTGGCAATTTGTTTGGCATCCAGGTCTATCGTTAGATGCTGCTCCTCTTCATTAATAAACAATTGGATAGGTTCATATTTAGGGGGCATGACGAGGATATAAACCCCGGCTTCCAGGGTACTATCCCCCTTAAACTGAAAGATTCCATTGGAGGCAATTGCAGTATCTTTTACGAATTGTTTTTCTGCATAATAATAAGCCAACAACAACGTGTCGGAAGCGGCATTTTTAATCTGTACCCGGATATCATACCCTTTGACTCCAGGGAATAAAGCCAGCAAAGACCAATATAGGAATTGTAAACCAATCATAATTGCAAGTCTAAGCCGCAAAAATCGGTATATCCTTTCACTCTGAACCTGGTATTATACATTTTTTAACTATACTCTAACCGGAAGCCGGACACCGTCCAAACGAAAAGATGTGCCGGACCAAGTTTTTCCATTCATATCCTTGATTCCTTTTCAATACATTTGATGATGGAACTCAGTTATATCCTCAATCACCTGGGTGAAACCCGTGAAGATTATTTTAATGCGGTCTCCCCTCCAGTCATTCAGACCAGCAATTTTAGTTTTGAATCGGTCCTGGACTTTCGAACCAAGATCTCTTCTGAATTTGAAAACCACGTGTATTCAAGGGGTAATAACCCTACGTTAGCCATCTTACGTAAAAAGCTGGCCGCTTTGGAATATGCGGAGGATTGTCTGGTTTTTTCCAGTGGAGTAGCTGCTATTGCTGCTGCAGTAATGGGAAACATCCAGTCCGGTGACCACATCGTCTGCGTCAAATCGGCTTACAGCTGGACCAAGACCTTATTACAAAACTATCTTCCCAGGTTCGGCGTGAGTCATACATTTGTCGATGGCAGGAATCCTGATCAGATCGCTACGGCTATTTTACCAAATACCCGGATTCTCTACCTGGAAAGTCCTAACTCCATCGTATTCGAATTGCAGGATCTGAAAGCCTGTGCTGCCCTGGCTAAACAACATAAGCTGATCACCATTGCCGATAACAGTTATTGTTCACCCCTGTTTCAGAACCCAATTGTGCTTGGGATAGACCTGGTTGTCCATTCAGGTACTAAATATTTAAACGGCCATAGTGATGTGGTCATGGGGGTGCTTTGTGGCTGCCGGGATATGATTAAAAAAATATTTTACAGCGAATACATGAATATAGGCCATGTGCTCGGTCCGCACGATGCCTTTCTCGCCATCCGGGGATTGCGCACACTGTCGCTCAGAGTCCACCGTTCACATCAGAGTTGCAGTGACCTGGTCACCCGGCTCCAGCCCCACCCAAAAATTGAAAAAATATATTACCCGTTTATCAACGAACAACAGTCATTGGCAGTCAGCCAGATGAAGGGCGGAGGTATGTTTACCCTTGCCCTGAAGGTGGATAATAAAGAATCCGTCATACGGTTTTGCGATTCACTTCAGGTTTTTTTACTGGCCGTTTCCTGGGGAGGACATGAATCCCTGGTCATGCCGGTGGTGACTTTTTATGATATCCCGGGACAACCGGATCCTGAGCTCCCGTGGAACCTGGTCCGTTTCTATATCGGTCTGGAAGAACCTGAATATTTGTATCAGGATATCCTGAAGGCCTTGGATAGTATATCCTAAAGAAAAGTTAACCGCGTTCGGCATAAAGGAGGCTGTCATAAGCAAGTTATACATTTGACTTCACGTATGAGAACGGGCTCGCTGTTGTTTTTTGTTTTTTATTTTATCCGTCCACTTTTTGCGTCGGATACTACGAATACTGCCAATACATTTGTACTCCGGGCTTCGGGTACCCAGGAAAAAATAATCATAGATGGCGAATTGAATGAAGGGATATGGCATACCAGTGAAAAGGCAAGCACGTTCCAGGAGCATTGGCCCCAAAATGCGCGGGCGCCCTTGCTGCATACCGAAGCGATGATCACGGCCGATGACAATTTTTTATATGCCGCTTTTACCTGCTACGATCCGGATAAAAAATATATTATCAAATCGTTGAAGCGGGATTTTGAACTGGATGGCAACGATGCGATTTCGGTTTTATTTGACCCCGCAGGCCAGAAAAATACCGCATATTTTTTTTCTGTTACACCCACCGGAGTCCAGGGTGAAGCCCTTTTAAACCGGTTTGATTTTGATGCCAACTGGGATAGCAAATGGTATTCCGCAGTAAAATCCTATAGTGACCGATGGACCGTAGAGATCGCCATCCCCTTTCATATCTTGCGTTACGATCCCGGTGTCATGACCTGGAATGTCAATTTTATACGGGCCGATGTAAAACATTTCCGATTTTACACCTGGACGAAAATCCCTCAACAATTTGACGTCATGGATCTGGGTTATTCCGGCAAACTGGAATGGATCGATGCGGTACCTAAAAAAGGAGGTCAGGTCACACTTATACCGTATTCCAATGTCAATGCTTCCAGGGATTTTGAAGATCCTTCCCTCACCAAAAACAGGATCGGTGTCGGTGGTGATGCTAAGATCACCCTTACTTCAAATCTCAACCTTGATCTTACAGTCAACCCGGATTTTTCACAAGTAGAAGTGGACAGGCAGGTCACCAACCTTACCCGTTTTAACGTCTTTTTCCCGGAGAGAAGAAATTTTTTTCTTGAAAATGCTGATCTCTTTAGTCAGTTTGGTGATCCGGAAAGCCCGATATTTTTCAGTAGAAAAATAGGATTGGACGAGGAGGGCCGGCAGGTACCCATTTTGGGAGGGGTGCGGCTTACAGGCAATATGGGGGACTCCTGGAGGATTGGGGCACTGAATATGCAAACCAAAAAAACAAAAGAACAACCCGGCCAGAATTATTCAGCATTCACCCTGCACAAAAAATTACTGAAACGTTCCTTGATCAAAGGATTGTTCACCAACCGGCAGGCCATGGATGGCAATAAATTTTCTGAAAATAATTATGGGCGTAATGCCTCCGTGGAAATGATTTATCAAACAGAGGAAGGCAGTTTTTTCAGTTGGCTGGGTATGCACAAATCCTATAAACATAATTTTAATGGGGACGACTATATGCTGAGCACCGGTATTTGGTACAACAAAACCAATTTCAGTAGCCTTCTGAGCATGAGCACGGTCGGCACCAATTATACCGCGGATATGGGTTTTGTCAATTTATTGGATCAATATGATGCTCTCCGCGATACGGTCATCCGCCATGGTTTTCATTCTGTATCTCACAATATGCAATATTCGATCCGAACGCCCGACCACAAGACGATCAACAACCATGGGTTTGCCATCTTCAACGATCTGCGCATCAATCCGGGGATTGACCTGTTGGATTGGAATATCCGGTTAAAGTATTCTCTGGAGTTTAAATCCTCCAGTGAATTGGAAGTTACGCTGCGGCACAATACCGTTAACCTCTTGTATCCTTTTTCCTTCACTGAGGAAGGGGCACCGCTGACTATAGGACAATACCGTTATTACAACTTCAATATCGAATTTCAATCAGATTTACGTAAACGGCTGGGATTTCAGGTAGAATCAAACCTGGGTGGGTTTTATAATGGGAACCTCAGGTCGATAGCAGCCGGAATTTCCTACCGGGCTCAACCCTGGGGCAATTTTGAATTTAATTTTGAATACAATGATTTGGATTTTCCTGTTGCTTATGGCAGGGAAAAACTGTTGTTGATCAACCCAAGGATTGAATTTAATTTTTCGAAAAATTTATTTTGGACTACTTTTTTACAATACAATACCCAGGGTGATAATTTTAATATCAACAGCCGGTTTCAATGGCGGTACAAACCAATGTCCGATCTTTATATCGTATACACGGACAACTATGCGGTGAAATTCTGGGGGCAAAAAAACAGAACCCTGGTCGTTAAAATGAACTATTGGCTCAATTTTTAATCCGGCTTTTATTAAAAATATTTTCCGGCTTCATTCCATTAACTTTGGTATCATGACGTGGTACATCTTATGTTTCACCTTCCTGACGGGTTTTGGTACAGCATTTACTCAGTCTGCCCATTTTAATCATCCGGATTACGGAAAAGTTTATACCAAGACCCAGCGGGACCCTTCTTTTAGCAGGGTAAACGGGGATGCTAATCTTCAGACTTATTTTTCCGATTATTTCGAAAAAAACCGGCTTATTCCTCCTGGTTTAAAAACCATGATCATATTGACCCTGCTCATCACCAAAAAAGGAGAAGCTTATTATACTAAGGCCATTTGCACAGATCCGGCCGTTGACCTGGGTGCATTAAAACTTCAAAAATCCATTGAATGGATGAATAGCTGGATTCCGGCTATAGAATCCGGTGATGATGTCCATTTTCAGGTCATGTTGTCGCTAAAGTTTGACCAGAATCTGGTGACTGTAAGGCGGATGGGTTTTTGATCAGGACACCCAGAAAATTTTGATGATTTGCATGATCAAAATCACAAAAAGAATTGCATAGAAAGACCACATGGCTTTTTTAAGATTGTTAAACTTTTCTTTCAGGATATTACTTAAAACCGCAATCTGCACCAGCAAGTCCGCCGTGATTTGATCCGTGGGCAAATCGATAAAGCGGGAAGCAAACGCCTCATGGTGCTGACTGGCAATATCCATAAAAAATATCAGTTTTTGACTTTGCAGATGTTGATTGGCGGCTGACCTGGGCATAACCGTCATAATCGAAAAATAAATTAAAAGGCCGGACAATAACATGAGTACGACAAAAAATAGTTTAAATACCAGGCCCACTTCAATCAACTCTTTATATTCACTGAAAATGACCGTCAGGATAAAACCGGCGATCATATACAAAAGATAGATTTTATAATCAGCAAATTGGATCATTTCCTGTAGGGATGAATACAACTTCCAGGCATGATCCGCCTGTAACTCTTTTTTGGGCCGGTGTGCGATTAGTTCATACATTATTAGTTCGTTTTTTAAACGAAAGTATCAAAAGCAACTTGAAAGTACCGCAAACCTTTTAGGATTTAGTGGCAGGGATACCAACCGGGGATTATTGTATCCGGAAACGACTTAATGAATTTATTCCTTAATTTGATCCGGAATAAGGCTCTGGAAATGGAATGGACATTCAAAGATTGGTTGACCGTCAGTTTTACCCTGTTCGCAGTGATTGACGTCGTAGGCTCCATTCCTTTGCTGATATCCTTAAAAGCAAAGCTGGGTGGAATCAGCGAGACCCGGGCAACCCTGATTTCGGGTTTGCTGATGATTGTCTTTTTGTTGATCGGGGAAAACCTGCTCAATATCATGGGGGTCGACGTAAAATCTTTTGCCGTGGCCGGATCTATTGTGATCTTTATTCTGGGCCTCGAATTGGTGCTGGGATTGGAGTTTTTCAAACCGGATGCCAATGTGGAATCGGGTACCTTAGTCCCCATTGCCTTCCCCCTGATCGCGGGTTCAGGGACATTAACAACTATTATTTCCCTTAAGGCTAATTATACGGCATTGGTCATCTTCTCTGCTATTTTAGTCAACCTCCTTATCGTTTATAGTGTACTCCGTTCATTAAACATCATCGCGAGGATTTTGGGACCCGGTGGACTTTTAGCCGTTAGAAAATTTTTTGGGGTGATTCTCGTAGCGATAGCCGTCAAAATCTTTGCGGCCAATATTGGAGCTTTGTTTCCGGGATAATGGCCGGACCAGCCTGTTATCAATTTCTGTAATAATCACGCATGGGATGGGTAGTGGTTTGATTAATTTTTTTCAAACTATAAAAAAGAATCGAAAAAAATCTGGCCTATCGGCCTGGTTAATATTGATATCCCTTCCGGCCTTTTTTAAATCTCTTTTACGTATTACGCGGGGCTTGTGCCATTTGATCAAAAATGGCTACATTCATTTTTAATAATAAAGTATGCAGGCTACAACTTATCCATTAATTTTATTTTTATTGGCTATTGGGGTATTGCTTTATGGCATTATCAAGCTCAAGATCAATCCATTCCTGGTTTTACTCACTGTCGGTATCTTCACCGGTTTAGCCAGTGGTCTTCCCATAACTAAGGTCACTAAATTATTATCTGATGGGTTTGGACAGACGATGGGGAGTATTGGGATCATGGTGGCACTAGGAATATTGCTTGGCAAAATTTTAGCCGATGCGGGGGCTACTGAACAAATAGCAAGACTCTTTCTCCACAATATTGGAACGCGGTTTTCTTTATTGGCTATTGCTATCACAGGCTATGTAGTGTGTATTCCTGTATTTCTCACGGCTGCTTTCATTGTATTTATGCCGCTGCTTCGGGATCTGTCTAAAAAAGGAAATATTCCATTGGTAGGCCTGGTCACAGCCCTGACTATGGGAGGATTGGCCACCCATTGCATTGTGATCCCTACCCCGGGCCCGCTGGCAGTCATGGGTAATCTCAATCTGAACGCTGGTCCTTTTTTATTTTGGGCTCTGGTGGTTGCTATCCCCCCTGCGCTGGTGGGACTGGTAGCAGCAAGGATTTTTGCCAAACAGGAATTTATGCAGATCGATACACAACAGTTTAATGACGCGGAGCCTAACGTGGATCGGGCCAAACCATCCGGAAGTTTATCCTTATTCGTTTTGTTATTGCCTATCCTCCTCATCCTGTTTGGAAGTTTAATGAATGAATTTTTGCCTAAAGGTTCCCGTTTTTCAGAGTGGTTCATTTTTATTGGTGATAAAAATATAGCTATGTTGATTGGCCTCGCCGTGGCCGGCCTGGTCTTGAGAAAGTATTTTACTAAAAGTTTTGATACCCTGGTGACTTCCGGCGGAGCTGATGCAGGTTTATTGATCCTGATCGTGGGTGCCGGAGGTGCCTTCGGAAGTATCATCAATGGATCTGGGATTTCGGACCATATTGTAAATCTGTTGTCTTCCTGGGATATGTCCTTATTGTATACTGCATTTATACTGACTGCTATACTCAGAGCGGCACAGGGTTCAGCCACTGTTGCGGCAGTCACCGTATCTTCTATTCTTGCACCTATGCTTGCCCAGTCACAGGAAAACCCGATCATGATTGGCCTGGCGATCTGTTGTGGCAGTATCTGTCTGTCTTTCCCTAATGACTCAGGATTTTGGGTGATTTCGCGGTTTTCCGGCCTGACAGTTCCTCAAAATTTAAGGATGTTGACTTTGATGAGCACCATTACCGGCATAGTGGCTTTTTTAACAGTGGTTATTATAAATTCATTCGTTCTATAGTCCATTGTACTACCGGAGATAACATTATTTTCATGTCAAAATATGAATTATGAAGTGGTCATTAACATCCTTACTATTCTTTTCCTTTTTAATCTCCACAGCACAATCAAAAAAACCACTTGACCATTCAGTTTATGACTCCTGGCAACGGATCGGAAGCCGGGCTTTAAGCAACGAGGGCAATATACTCGCTTATACCGTTGATCCACAGGAAGGGGACGGCACCTTGTTTATCCAGTTTTTGTCCCGTGCTCACCGGGATTCGATACCCAGGGGTTACGGCATGGCCTTCAGCAAAGACAATCGTATCCTGTTGGCTAAAATTAAACCCGGCTTTCAGGAAACCAGGAAAGCTAAAATAGCGAAGAAAAAGATTGAGGATCAGCCAAAGGATTCTCTGCTGATCTATGATCTGGTAACTTTTTCCTATACCAAAATTCCCGGGGTCAGGTCATTCGTTTTACCTGAGGAGGGTTCAGGAGTTTTCGTCTACCATATGGAGAAAAATGAAACTGATACCTCCAAATCCAAAAAGTCGGATACCAACACAAAGGATGGGACTACCCTTGTCATACATTCAGGACCAGTGGCCCTTCTTCAATTACCCTATGTCCTGCAATACGCTCTCAGCAAAAGCGGCACCAGCCTGGTGATAAAAACGTCAGGTTCCAAAAGTGACAGTACCCACGCCTTACCTATCGTATTGAGGGTGGATACCAAGACCCTCACAACAGATACCCTTGCCCGGGGAAATATTGAAGCAGACAAATTTGCCTGGGATGAAAACGGCCGCCAACTGGCATTCATCGCAACCCGGGATAGTGCAGGTGCCTCTGTCAAAAGGTATCATTTGAGGTTTCATACACCGGACATGGATACGGCTCAGATCAGGGTGCAACCTGCGGACGAAAGGGTTCCCCCAGGTATGCAGGTCAGTGAACATAGTAACCTTCGTTTCAGTAAAGACGGGCGACGCTTGTTTTTTGGAATTTCCAAAATACCAGTCCCCAGGGATACTTCGGTCCCCGATTTTGAACAAGCTAAATTAGATATCTGGCATTATCAGGATGACTATTTACAACCGATGCAGCTTAGAAACCTGGATCAGGAATTGAAAAAAAATTATCTGGCCATGTCCACACCGGACGCCCCTTTGACTATCCTGGGAGACGACCAAATCGAAACGATCGTCATTTCTAATGAAGAAAACGGCCGATTCGCATTGGGGCGCAGTGACAAAGGACTACGAATCCCTATGCAGTGGGAGGGAGACACCCGCGAGGATATCTACTTATTTGACTTACAGACCGGGTCAAAAAAATTGGTAAGGGATGATTTGGATGGCAATGCTTACCTGAGTCCGGGAGGTGAATACCTGATTTGGTATGATCTTCCCAAAAAAATGTATTTCACACACCATAATACCACCGGTAATGTGGTCAGTCTGAATCAAAAGATAAAACCTCCTTTGGCGGACGAAGAAAATGATCTGCCCGATGACCCTGCTCCTTATGGAATTTGTGGATGGTCAGAAGGAGATGTATGGGTCTTTTTATATGACCGTTATGATATCTGGCGGTGTGACCCGAAGGGCATCAGATCCCCTGTGAATATCACCGCAGGCTGGGGGCGCCAGCATCATACCCAACTGAGAAATGTGGTCCTGGATCCCAAACAATTATATTTTAAACCCGACCAGATCCTGTTGTTATCTGCCTTGGATGACCTGACCAAAGAAAGGGGGTTCTATTCTATCCAGTTGAATAAGATGCTGGAACCAAAATTGCTCACCAAAGGAGGGTTTAGTTATGGGCCTGTCTTGAAGGCAAAAAATTCAGATGTTTTTGCTTATACCAAAGGAAACTTTATCATCAACCCCGATATTCATACCAGTCGCTGGTTTGAAGATGAAAAAAAACAAAGCGCAATCAATCCACAACAATCAGCATACAACTGGGGCAGTGTTGAAATGATCTCCTGGGAAACCTTTAAAGGAAAAAAGACACAGGGTCTGCTGTATAAACCAGAAGATTTTGATCCCAACAGGAAATACCCGATGATTGTTTATTTCTATGAAAAATTGACCGACAACCGCTTCAATTATCAGCCGCCCGCTCCAACGCCTTCCCGGCTCAATATTCCTTTTTTTGTCAGTCGGGGATACCTGGTGTTTACCCCGGACATCAGTTATGAAATCGGGTATCCGGGGCCCAGTGCTTATGACCATATCGTTTCCGGTGTCAATTTTCTGAAAAAAAATACCTGGGTGGATTCAACCAATATAGGTCTTCAAGGTCAATCCTGGGGAGGTTATCAGGCATTGTACGTGATCACCCAAACCAATCAATTTAAGGCAGCCTGGACAGGGGCCCCGGTGGTCAATATGTTTAGTGCTTATGGCGGTATACGGTGGGAAAGCGGAAGAAACAGGCAAATGCAGTATGAAAAAAGCCAGAGCAGATTAGGGGCTACGCCCTGGCAGCGCAGGGACCTTTATATCGAAAACTCACCCTTGTTTTATCTTGAGAAAATAAACTCACCGCTCGTGATTATGGCCAATGACGCGGATGGGGCGGTGCCCTGGTATCAGGGAATTGAATTATTCACTGCTTTAAGACGCCTCGATAAAAAAGTATGGATGCTCAACTACAATGGCGAAGCGCACAATTTAACCGAGAGGAGAAATCAAAAAGACATATCCATCAGGGAACAACAGTTTTTTGATCACCAACTTAAAGGCCAGCCAGCACCGGAATGGCTGATCAAAGGGGTGCCAGCGGTTGAAAAAGGAAAGAACTGGGGTTTTGAAATCAAGAAAAAAAGTTGACCGGATTTTTTGAGTTTATTGAATTCTGCGATCGGCTAAATTGACTATTAGATCGGGTAAATTGATTTTTATAAAATAATTTATACGAATTCTTTTAATATGTTGATTTGGTTATCGATATTTGACGTTCGTAGAACCAACCAACCATACTGAAATGATGATTATAGCTGTAGTAGCATTGATTTCAATGCTTTTTTTCTGCTTTTATGCCTACAATAAAGTAGCAGGTAGAAAATTTAATTGACTTTAAGTTGCCCCTTAGAAGGGTCGGCGCACTCTTCTCCGGGTTTTCTCCCGCAGATTACGCAGTCACCGATTTGGTCTTTCAACTGTTGGCTAGCGGTTGCACAAGTACCCCGGAATTCTTTCCCACTCACCCAATAGCGGAGATTAATCAATATAAAAGCAAGGCTGAAAACGCCAAAAATGATTGCCAACATATAAAAAAACTGAATCATAGGGGTAAGACTGTATATTTAAGCATACAAAGATAAAGGAATATCAGGATGAATGACGGCCAAATCACCGCAGATGCATTTCTCAGGTTGGTGGGTATTATGAATGAGCTCAGGGAAAAATGCCCCTGGGACAAAAAACAAACCTTGCTGACCCTGCGCAACCTGACCATTGAAGAGACCTATGAATTGGCGGATGCTTTGCTCCATCAGGACTTTAAAGCGGTTAAAGAAGAAATCGGTGATTTAATGCTCCATATCCTGTTTTATGCGCGTATTGCAGCAGAACAAAATGCCTTTACCCTGGCTGAAGCCATCCACCTGGAGTGTGACAAACTTATTCACCGCCATCCCCATGTTTACGGAGATACCAAAGTCAGAGACGATGAAGAAGTAAAACAAAACTGGGAACAGCTCAAATTAAAAGAAGGTAAAAAATCGGTTCTTGGCGGGGTCCCCCAGGGCCTGCCCGCGATGGTCAAAGCTTATCGTATGCAGGAAAAGACCAAACAGGTCGGTTTTGAATGGGAGCATGCATCCCAGGTTTGGGACAAGGTAGAAGAAGAGATTGCCGAACTCAAAGAAAGCCTGCAAAAACCAGAAGATAAAGCCCATATCGAGGAAGAGTTTGGAGATCTGTTATTTGCTTTGGTCAACTATGGCCGGTTTATCGGGGTAGAAGCAGAATCTGCCCTGGAAAGGGTAAATAAAAAATTTAAATCGCGCTTTG
The DNA here is from genome assembly GCA_034439915.1 of Saprospiraceae bacterium. Classification (GTDB taxonomy): domain Bacteria; phylum Bacteroidota; class Bacteroidia; order Chitinophagales; family Saprospiraceae; genus JADJLQ01. Next base: position 17,014 of record JAWXBI010000065.1, read on the forward strand.
AATACATTGAAAAAATGGCAGAAAAACCCCTGGCCGACTTATCGCTGGACGAAATGAACACCCTCTGGGATCAGGCTAAAATGAAAAAAATCAGTTGAAAAAACACTCATCGGGAATTCTCAAAATCGTCACGGTGATGTATCCAACCCATAAAAAAAGCAAAAATGGCTATTCCGGTTTGATTGGTCAGGTTTACCTCGTACCACATCATAAAAAACTGACTGAAAAATAAAATATTAAATAGCATAGATGGCCGGTAAGGATACCTGGAATAAATCAACCAAAGTCCAAGAGTGAGGAGCAACATACCCGCTATACCTGACCCGCAGAGGTACATCAACCATTCATTGGATGGTTGTAGCCAATTATACGGTTGAAGGTGGGCAGAATGTTGTCTGTGCCAGTCCATAAACACAGGATGCATGTCTCCAAAGCCGATACCCGTCCACGGAGAGTGCCAGGCAATATCCATTGCTGCTTTCCAGGATAATACCCTTGCCCCATCTGTTAATCCATCGACATAGGCGCCATGTATGTATTGATTAAAATCGTATAGCGTGTAATAAATCCTGTTTTGCAGTGTTGGGATCCATTTGACTGACAAAGCGGCCACCATACCCATCCCCGCCAGACCGGCAAACCAAATTGGACGGGATGCCTGCCTTCCATATTGGTTCCACCAATAATATACAAATGCACCATACAATAAAATCAAACCGGTCTTGGCTCCGAGGAGATGCAAGTAGATGATCAGCCAGACCTGTAGTGCGACCTGCAAATAAAATACTTTTTTGCCATAGAGGTTTTTAACATGCCGGTGATGGAATGTCATCAAAACCACGGTAATAAATACGTACAGGCTAAAGTGAAGGTGATCATTCGACAACAGGACATTCAGGGTTTTGGCTTGTAAATAACGTTGAGTGATTCCCTGCGGTTGCAACAACAAAGGGCCTATGCTATAAAATGATGCTAATGCTACGAGCGCGGACTGTAAAATCCCCAATCCATAATAAATTCTGGGCTTCAGCTTAATCGAAAAAACAACACCGCAAAACAAAGCGGGTAACATGATTTTATTGGATACCACTTGTCCCCAATCCTTTATTGATTCGGACCACATGCCGGAAATCAAAGGAGCTATAAATAACAATACAAATCCAAGAACTTGAAAATTAACCGGAGCTTGACGGGATATCTTTAAAGCTTCTGGCAATGCACTCAGTATAATCACTACGGATCCAATACTGATCAGGGCTTTGGAACTCACCAAACCCAGAAACAAAAGGATGGTCCCAGCGACAAACATCCCTTGACGGGCGTCTTCTAATTTAATACTTTTCATCTCGGGGGGAGCCAAATACTACTGCCAACATAAACGCAGTGGCCGTAACCTGGGATTTAAATGGAGCTGTAAATAACAGTATAGAAACAGTCATTAGAAAAAAGAGCAACCGACTTCGGTCATATTTCATCCGGGATGAAACCAATACCCATACTACCCAAATGGTCATTGCCCCGCTGGATACCAGCATATGCATCAATTGAGATAAAGGATAAGCTGGTGCTTCTTTACCATGGTCCCGGTATTCATTCCAGATCGCATCCACATAATCCCCTATGCCTACTCCGTTAAATGGATGTTTGATCCATTGCGCAAAACTAAATTTCAGGTCAAATAGAAAACCGGACATTCCGGAAGTCCAGGCTTCATTGGTATAAATGGCAACCAGATTATAAAGCGCTTCAGCCAGGTGCATCCTGAAGGTGGTAAAATAGACGAGAGACAGGATAAATATAAAAGTGCCAAATATTAAAATCCGTGAAACCATTTCAGGCCTTTGCTGTGATGCGGGACGAAGCTGAATCAGCAGAAAGGTTAATGAGGCCAGGAATATCAAAACCATATGCCCGTAATAAAACAAATTGATAAACAATAATGGTGTTGACCATAACCAAAAACGGGAAAAGGAGCCAGGCCTGCAGGCCAGCAATATGCCCGACCAAATGATAAAAGAAGTTTTTTCAGCGTCATAAAATAAACTGGATACCGTCACTTCCTTGCTGTCCCAGGGTAAAATTTGGAAGATGGTCAATACGTTAAGTAAACTGACCAGGAGTATAGATAAAATATATATTTTAGCCAGACATTCGAACCAATTTTTAAGCGTAGTCAGGATAAAAAACAACGGAAGCAATAACACCGGAGTCAGGTTTAAAAATTGATTTATTCCGCGTTCGAAGTTCGCAGAATAAAAAACCGAAATCGCGTAAACAAAAGGTATCGACAGCCAGGTTAATTCATCATTTTTCCCCTTTAATTGACTTCGATATCCTGGAAGGAAAATCCATAAAATGACTATCCATACTGCGATCAAAACCAGGGCAATTGAATTTAATGCAATTGAAAAAGGCAGTGTAATGACCAGTAATAAAGCTAAAAAACCAGTAATCGAATTAACGTATCGCACCATGAATTGAGTGGTGCCAAAGATAAGTTCTCCATACTTAGGAAAGTATTCTGGAAATATTTAGGCTCAACCAATTATAAAAGATAAGAATGTTCTAATTTTGACCTGAAAACCCGATTTCCTTTGTCTTTAATAAAATCAATTTCCGGCATACGAGGCACTATTGGTGGTGTGCAGGGCGAAAACCTGACGCCCAACGATATCGTCGCTTTTACTTCCGGATTCGCCGCGCTGGTTGCTTCCAGATTTAAATCGCCGAAAGTCATAGTGGGCAGGGATGGCCGGATTTCGGGTCCTATGGTACAATCCCTCGTTACTGCCACCCTGCAATCCATGGGCATTCATGTATTGGATGCAGATCTGACCACTACCCCATCCCTCGAGATGGCCATTCCGGCAGAAAAAGCACAAGGTGGGATTATGATCACAGCAAGTCATAATTCAATGGAGTGGAATGCCTTGAAATTTATGGACGAACACGGAGAATTTATCAATGCCGCTTCAGGGCAACAATTGTTAGACTTGTCGTCCTCTGCGATCCAGTACAAATCCGGTGAACAGTTGGGGGGTTACAGTCCGCTAAAAAATACGATCGCCAACCATATTAAGGCAATTCTCAAATTAAAACTGGTCAATACCGAATTGATCAAAATTAAACGGTTTAAAATTGTTGTTGACGTGATCAACAGCACAGGCGGATTGGCTGTACCGGCTTTATTAGACAAACTCGGTTGTGAATATGTGCTGATTAATGAAGAAATTGATGGAAGATTTGCCCACAACCCGGAACCTTTGCCTGAACACATCAATGAATTAGTGGTGGCCGTAATTAAACATAAGGCGGATTTAGGTATAGTCGTTGACCCGGACGTTGACCGGCTCGCATTTGTCAGTGATAATGGGGATCCGTTTGGTGAAGAATATACATTGGTTTCTATTGCGGATTATGTACTTTCAAAAGAAAAAGGCAATTCAGTTTCCAACTTATCTTCAACCCAGGCCTTAAGGGATATTACCCTGCTGCATGGTGGCCAGTATTTTGCATCTGCTGTTGGAGAAGTCAATGTAGTCGCCAAAATGAAAGAAACCAACGCGGTGATTGGCGGTGAGGGCAATGGTGGCGTGATCTATCCAAAATTGCATTATGGCAGGGATGCCCTTGTCGGGATCGCTTTATTTTTAAGCCAATTGGCTGAATTCAGTAAATCGTCCAGCCTCTTAAGGTCAAAATATCCGAATTATGAAATTTCAAAAAACAAGATAGAGCTGGCGGAAAAAAAACATATGGAACAGATCTTTAAGCGGCTTAAAGACCAATACCAAAAACACAAAACCAATAGCGAAGACGGGCTGCGCATCGACCTGGATGGCGAATGGGTTCACCTCAGGCAATCCAATACAGAGCCCATCATCAGGATCTATGCAGAAAGCAACAGTAAAGTAGTGGCGGACCACCTGGCTCAAAAATTAATTAAAGATATCCGGGAAATTCAAAAAGACCTTAAATGAAAAGGATCTATTTGGACCATGCCGCGACCTCTCCCATGATCCCAGAAGTGACCCGGGTGATCACAGAAGCAATGGAGCTTTATATTGGCAACCCTTCTTCTATTCATTCTGAAGGAAGGACAGCCAGGGCTAAAATCGAAGAGTCCAGAAAAAAAATTGCCCGATTGCTGAATGCATCCATAGGAGAAATTTTTTTTACTTCCGGAGGTACAGAAGCCAATAATACTGCTATTAAATGCGCCGTGCGCGACCTGCAAATTCATCGCATTATATCTACCCCGATTGAACATCATGCCGTGCTGCATAGTATTGAAGCGATGCGCAGGGATTTTAAGGTAGAAATTGTTTTCCTGCCATTGGACGCCCAGGGAAGGATATCCATGAGCGATCTTAAAGACTACCTGGCATCTTCCACCCAAAGGACTCTGGTAACCATTATGCACGGCAACAATGAAATCGGAAACCTGTTCCCGATTTCAGAGATTGCTCTGATTTGTGAACAATATAGAGCCTGGGTTCATACCGATGCCGTACAGACTATTGGCCATTTTCCGGTCAACCTTCAAACTACTAAAGTTCATTTTCTTGCAGCCAGTGCCCACAAATTTAATGGGCCTAAAGGAACAGGTATATTATTTGTTCGCCAGGGGATGCACATAAACCCCTGGATCGACGGAGGTGGCCAGGAACGGAATTTCAGGGCTGGTACGGAATCCACTCACCAAATCCTGGGTATGGCTACTGCATTTGAAGAAGCATACTCCCATTTAGAACAAAGGCAGGCTCACCACATGGCCTTAAAAGAACACTTTAAAACCAGAATATTATCCATTAATAATCAAATCTATATTAACGGAGACCAGGAGAATGCCCTTCACCATGTATTGAGTGTCTCTTTTCCTCCAGGCCCAAAATCTAACCTGTTGTTATTGCAATTGGATATGGCAGGTATCAGCGCTTCCGGTGGAAGTGCCTGCACCAGTGGAGCAGAACAGGAATCCCACGTCCTGCAAGCTCTTGGTCATCCTGCGGACAGAAAGACCATTCGATTTTCATTTTCCCACTTGAATACCAGGGAAGAAATTGACTATGTCCTGGACCTTCTTGCGGGTTGGTTTGCCCCCTGAAACATGGATTTCGAATTTTATATAGAACGTTGCATCCAACTGGCTAAACTGGCAAAAGGCCAGACTTTTACTAATCCATTGGTTGGTGCCCTGCTGGTTTATAATGATCAAATTATAGGCGAAGGGTATCATACCGCATTCGGAGCGCCACATGGTGAAATCGAAGCAATGAATAATGTTCCGCTTTCAGATCGAAAATGGATACCGGAAAGCACCCTGTTTGTCAATCTGGAACCCTGTGTGCATTATGGAAAGACACCACCCTGCTCGGATGAAATTATCCGTCAGGGCATAAAAAGAGTGGTCATCGGAACGGCAGACCCTAATCCCCGAATGCAGGGAAAAGGGATAGAAAAACTAAAGCACCGCGGAACCGAGGTAATCACACCTGTACTTGAAAAACAATGCCATGAGCTGAATCAGGTTTTTTTTACCAATATGTCCAGACACAGGCCATTTATTCAGCTTAAATATGCGTGCAGCCAGGACAATTTTATAGGAAACTATCAATCTGCAGTCCCCATCTCCAATTCCTGGTCAAAATATATAGTCCATAAAATCAGGCACGAAGTTGACGGCATCCTGATCGGGACGCGAACGGCCATTAACGATGACCCACAATTGACCAACCGAAATTATTTTGGCAAAAACCCTGTGCGAATGGTATTGGACCGCACTGGTAAAATCCCACTTCACTACCAGATATTTTCAGACGGTTTACCCACCTGGATATTTACAGATAGCCCTAATCGTTTTCCGTCATCGGTCAGGATTATCCCCTGGATGGATGACTTAAATAATACGATGTCCTTCCTGCTTGATGAGGGTATCGGTTCTTTGTTGGTGGAAGGCGGTGCACAGACCCTGCAATCTTTTATTAATGGAATGCTTTGGGACGAAATTTGGGTTACTCAGACCAGACAGGCACTGGGAGACGGTGTTTCAGCACCACATTTCAGGGGCAATAAAGTTTGGGAAATGGATATTGACGAAGAGACCTTGTCGGTATATCGACCCTTTTAATCAGGCCGGTTAAAGGTCATTTTAAAAATTATTTTTTACTAAAATCATATATAAAACCAAAAGAAAACCAAATATATACAACGGAAATTTTGAAAAGCGTTAAATATATTTTAAATGTAGGTATAAAACACTTTGAGCATTGGATAATCTGTTGACTTGGTAGTATTTTTGAATTGCAAACCCAAATGAAAGACCCAATCAATTACAATGCCTGACTGCAAAAGTTTTTATATTCTCTCCTATCTGCTTTCTTGTGTTTACCTGATCTCGGCTCAGCAGGTGATGCCGACAAAGGTTAAGTGGCTTTCATTTGAAGAAGCCGATGTAATAGCCAAATCCGCCAAAACACCGAAAAAACTTTTAGTGGAACTGTATACCGATAAATGCGGGTGGTGCAAAAAAATGGATTTGTCCACTTTTCAAAATGAGTTTATTGTCCATTACCTCAATGAAAATTTTTACCCGGTTAAGTTCAATGCCGAGCAACGTATAGATGTTCAATTCAATTCCCAGGTATTTAAACAAGATAAAAGTGGGTTCCATGAATTAGCTATTGCCCTTACTATGGGCGACCTCGCCTTTCCAACGCTGGTATTTCTGGATGAAGAAAATCAGATCATACAGCCCATTCAAGGATATCAAACCGTAGACGAACTGGAGCGCATCATGTTTTATTTTGCTAATAATATGTACAAGACCACCCCATGGAACAATTTTGTACAACAGTATAAACCCACCAATTCTAAACCGAAGATTGATCCCAGGCCGGATCAAATTGAATTTATTCTGACCCCAAAGTCCAATGCGGAGGTCATCAAAAAGAAAAATTAAGGTATTCGCCGGTCATTAAAACCATTTAAAGATTCCGGTTGATTTTTTGCGCCGGGCTGTCGTGCGCACACCCAATACACCCAGTAGCCCCCTGGTAATTTCCCTGGCTACAGTCCTGCCCACCTGCCGCGTCACACTGTTGTCCATGATTTTTTCCAGTGTCGATTTTTCCTTTCTTTCCCTGCCTCGTTGGGACTTCATTTCGTTTTGATGTTCTTCACCGCCTGCTTCTTCCAAAATTCGCTGAAGGATTTCATAAGCACTTTCACGGTCAATATTTTCATTGTAAATCCTTACCAGATCAGAACGGTCAATCAATTGGTCAATTTCTTCCGGGCTCAGTATATCCATTCGCGAAGCCGGAGCCCTGAACATAACGTGGACCAATGGACTGGGAATGCCATTCTCATTCAAAACGGACACCAACCCCTCTCCTATCCCTAATTCAGTCAACAATTGATCCGTATCGTAAAATGCCGTGAGTGGATAATTTTCCGCCACCAATTTTATGGCCTTGCGGTCCGACGCAGTAAATGCACGCAAGGCATGTTGAATCTTTAAGCCCAGTTGGCTTAACACGACAGCAGGTATATCGGTTGGGTTCTGCGTAATAAAAAACACCCCTACACCTTTTGACCGGATCAGTTTTATGATCGTTTCAATCTGATCCAGCAATACATTACTGGCTTCATTAAAAATGAGGTGGGCTTCGTCGATAAATAGGCAAAGCTTGGGTTTGTCCAGGTCACCGGCTTCCGGGAACGAAGCATAAATTTCGGCCAGGATCTGGAGCATAAAGGTTGAAAACAATTTGGGTTTGTTTTGAATGTCGGTCAACCGCAATATGGATAATATACCCCTTCCTTTTTCATCCAACCGCAATAAGTCGTTGACATCAAATGAACGCTCGCCAAAAAACTGTTCAGCCCCCTGCTGTTCCAATTCAATAATATTGCGCACGATTGTGCCGACTGAAGCGGTGGAAATCCGACCGTATTCTTTTTCAATATCCGCTTTGCCTTCGTTAGATAAAAAAGTGAGTACCTTTTTGACGTCCCGGAGGTCAAGTAAAGGAAGGTTTTGATCATCACAATACTTAAACACCAATGCCATCACACTTTCCTGGGTGTCGTTTAAACCTAAAATTTTAGAAAAAAGAACCGGCCCGAATTCTGAGACCGTTGCCCGCAAACGAATACCTTTTTCATCTGACAAACTGAGGAATTCCACTGGATTGGAAGAAGGAATAAAAGGTAATCCTACCCGGGACGAACGTTCTTCAATTTTGGTATTGGATACCCCGGGGGCTGCAACACCGCTCAAGTCTCCTTTAATATCCATCAATAAACAAGGGATCCCGTGGGCGGACAGGTTTTCTGCCAGCAATTGTAATGTTTTAGTTTTTCCAGTTCCCGTTGCACCGGCAATTAAACCATGTCGATTCATGGTCTTCAATGGCAATCTCACATACGCCGACGAGATCACCTCTTTATTAAACATCGGCGCTCCCAGGATAATGGTATCGCCCTGAAAACGGTAACCGGATTGTATGGTTTCCAAAAATTGAGTTCCTGATTCTTGCATGTAAATAAAATTTGATCCGACAAACTTAAATAGAATAACAATCTATACTTTTTCTTTTTAAATTGGGGACAGTTTTAATTTTTTGAATAAAATATTTTTATAATATGTTCAAATTAAGTATTTTTATACTTTGTAACAAAACTTAAAACAAATTTATTATGCCCGCAAAAAGAACAACACATCGCAGTGCAGCAGGTAAAAAACTGTATGCAGTCAGGGATGCTGGTGGAAAATTTAATGATATTCAAACCTATGAAAGAGCCCACCGCGCTGATCTGGCTAAAAAATCCAAACCGGAAGTTAAAGCCAAAACCGCTCTACTGGCTGCAGCTAAACCTTCTAAAACCACAGCAAAAGTTGTCAAAAAATCGACAAGCAAGGCCAAAGCAAGCAGTAAGCCAGTAAAAAAAGTAGTGGCTAAAAAAGCCGTAAAAGCTGCCGTAAAATCAAAAGCAAAAAAAGTAGCTAGACCTGTAGCAAAAAAAGCTACAAAAGCTGTTGCTACAAAAGCAGTGGCCAAACCAGCTGCTAAAAAAGTTGTAGCTAAAAAAGTTGTAGCTAAAAAAGCCGTAGCTAAAAAAGTTGTAGCTAAAAAAGCCGTTGCTAAAAAAGTAGTTGCTAAAAAGTCTTCCACTAAACCAGTCGCTAAAAAAGCCGTAGCTAAACCAGCTGCCAAAAAACCAGCGGCTAAAAAGGCAACTAAACCTGTGGTAAAAAAAACAAGTAAGCCTAAACCCAAAAAAGTTAGTCCCCCGGCTCCGGTCTCCCCAGAACCTATGGTGACCACTACACCGATGGACAACGCTTAGGTCAACTAAGATATAACTCAGTTATACGATATAAATATTCCAGGAATGCCTTCATTCCTGGTTATTCCATTTGGTTTTACGAAGGGAATAACGATCTGTTTGGATGGTCCATGCTTTCTTATCAACATTGTTTTCGATAACTTCAATTTCTGTTTGTTCTGGGAGTGCCGCAAAAAAATTGATTGAAGTGACGTTTTCTATGCTATCGATACTCACGATATAATTTTCCAGTGGTAAATCACTCCGTTCGTTAGGAATTAAAAAAGCAATGCCCTTTTTTTCCGGGGCAGTATAATCAAGGATTACTTTATAAAACAACCTGGGTACAGTCACCCTGTTTGCACCGATTTTATATATCAAATCATCAGACAAAACAGGACCTGAAACCACCCATAGTTTTTTATTTTTTCTTGCCCAATCGCGCACATTTTCTTCTAATTCCCGCCAAATACCGTTATTAAAGGCCTTTACCTGAGGGCTGATATTACTCATAAAAAAACATTCCCGGGCAGCTACAGCGTCAAATGCCATATCTGCCGCCGGAGCCAGGTGTCCCCGGCTATATCCCGATCCGGTATAGTCCCGGTGAATAGCCGAACGTGACTTTATTTTAATATCGGGAGAAAAGTAGTCATACCGATCGTGTTTGGCTGCGTTTAATTGTTCCACGGTCAATTCATAAGCTACCCACTCCGCCTGTTCATGCCTTTCTGCATACGATAACGAATAAAAAGTATGGTGAATCAATTCATGCGAAGGACTTAACGTAGGCAAATAGTCTGCTCTCGTCCTGCTCGTATCCTGCATTTCTGAAGGATTTGCCTGCAGGGGATTACCCTCTTCCGATCCTACAAAGTTTTTGAAATATCGGGCGACATATAGTAGTAATAAGACCAGGACTATACCATAGATGATCAGTCGAACCAGAAAGGAATTACTGCCCCTGGAATGCGGTGAATAGTTAGATCTGAATTTGGCCATCGTGCAATGGTAGCGGTTTGCTGGGGTAAATATAGTTGTCTATCTTCAAAAGGCATCGGATGAAACACCCCTGTTTTTGCCTTCGGACGGGCACTATGATTTTTAAAAAACTATTTTCAGTCCTATTCCTGAGTGTGGGATTTGTGGCTTTTGGTAACATTTGGGGACAAATCGGGATGAGTGAAATAAAAGGGGCCAGAAACAAAGGACTTGGGGATGTTGGTGTTGCCCTGGGTGGGCTGGAAGGTTATATCTACAATTCATCAGCCCTTGGTCAGCTCAGGAAGTCGAGCATACTGTTGAATGCCGAAAACCGCTTTCAGGGCACTGGCATCCGCGGTTATTCTTTAGGCGCAGCATTACCCGTGGGTAAGAATGGATGCTTTGGTGGAACGATAGAACACTATGGCTTACCTGAATATCATCAGCGGCATTACCGGACGGGGTTTGGACTGGCATTGACTCAAAAGGTTTCCATAGGCACCTCATTTGGTGTAAAAACGTATTCCATAGCAGCATACCCACCCGGTTTGTCATTGAATATTGATCTGGGACTGACATACCATATCACGGATTTAATTACCCTGGGATGGTCCGGTTTTCAACCTTTTTATAATTCAAATAATACCATTCCTGAAACGCCGGTTCATATCTTCGGCGTAAAATACAAGGCTTCGGAACCTATCCGTTTAAGTATTCAATTTGAAAAAGAAAAAAAACTAAATTGGGTCATAAAATATGCGATGGAATATTGGGTAGTTCCCCAATTTGGGGTGCGGATAGGTCTGGCGAGGGGTGCAACTGTACTCAATGCCGGATTTGGACTTAAAGTAAATCCGCAATTGTTTATTGATGGCGCTTTCTCAATTCATTCTGCGTTGGGTATAACACCCGCGCTAAGTCTGCATTATCAATTTAAACCAAACCAAGACCCGGAAGAAAAATTATGAATATTCTCTTATGTGCCGCAACAGAAATGGAAGGTTATAAAGCGGTAAGCCAACATCATAAAATTGACCTTTTGATCACAGGAGCTGGTTCACCTTCTACCTGTTTCCAACTGGCCAGGCAATTTTCCATTCGTTTGCCAGATCTCGCTATCCAAATCGGGATTGCCGGCACTTTTGACCAGACCCTTAACGTCGGTTCCGTGGTGCAGGTACGGGAAGATTCCTTTGCCGACCTTGGTGCACAGGATGCCGATGGCAGTTTTATACCGTTGAGCCAATTGGTTAACCAGGAAACTCCGTTTGGTGTGGATATCATCAGACCTGTATATCGGATGATAATCGATGAAATACCTGAGGTCAAAGCAATCACCGTGAACAAGGTCCATGGTTATTTACCAGATATACTTCAACTCCGGGACAATCCCCAGCCTCCGGATATAGAAACGATGGAAGGGGCTGCGTTTTTTGCAAGTTGTATGTCGTTTAATGTTACCTGCTGTCAATTGAGATCCATCTCCAACCTGGTCGAACCCAGAAACCGGTCAGCCTGGGACCTCCCTTTAGCCTTGATAAATCTGCATAAGAGTTTACAATACACGATTGACCGGATACCTTGATATGGAGCTAAAGAATTATTTTTATATTACGCTTTTATTTAATGTGATTAAAGGTATTAATTCTGTTTATGAAGAAAAAAATTGCATTTGTGACCGGAGGTTATTCCGGTGAAGCAGTGATCTCCTATGAATCTGCCAAAACCATCGAAGCTCAGGTGGACCGGGATCGATTTGAATTGTTTCGCATAGACATCCGCCCGGACGGCTGGTTCTATAATCCGGCGCAAGGAGAAAACATTTTGATAGATAAAAATGATTTTAGTTTTACCCAATCGGGTATCAAAACCACTTTTGATGCTGTCCTTTGCGGTATACACGGTACACCCGGAGAGGATGGGAAACTTCAGGGGTATTTTGAACTGATCGGATTGCCTTATACCGCCTGTGATGTCGCGTGCTCGGCCATTACCTTCAATAAAAGGTTTACCGTTGCAGTAGCTGCATTTTCTGGAATTCCGGTCTCCCGGTCCCTCCATTTTTACAAAAACGACGTTATTCATCCGGAACAGGTCCTGGACGAGTTGAAATTACCTTTGTTTGTAAAACCAAATAATGGTGGATCCAGTATTGGAATGAGCAAGGTTATAGAAAGCCACCAATTAGAAGCAGCAATAACTAAAGCATTCAAAGAAGATGACCAGGTAATCATCGAAGAATTTATTTCCGGCAAAGAATTGACTATTGGAGTTTATAAAAATGCCGGAGAGATCATTACCCTGCCCATGACGGAGATCAGGAGCAAAAAAGATTTTTTTGACTATGAAGCAAAATATACCACCGGTATGGCAGAGGAAATCACCCCGGCTCCGGTAGAGGATAATATTGCAGCATTGATTAGAGCTCAGGCCAAAAAACTTTATCATTTATTTAATTGCAAAGGCGTAGTCAGGATTGATTTTATTTACAACCCCGATGAACACAAAGCCTATATGCTTGAGATCAATACGGTGCCCGGGCAAAGTGCCAATAGCCTGGTACCCCAGCAGGTAAAAGCAGCCGGCTCTACCCTCAAAGCCTTTTATTCGGCCCTGATTGAGTCTTGTATGAGCACGGAATAACCCTAAAGAAGCCCTTGTTCCCTGGCCTGCCTGACCAGATCGATGATGTTGTCATAACTGGACATACCCTCTTTGATGCCCTGCAACTTGAGGTAATTGTCATAAATCTGATCCCTCAACTTTGGGAAAAGATCGGGGTAGCGCCTCATCGCCTGATTGATTTCGTCCAGGTCCATTTGGATTGTTGCAGGCAATTCATCCCGGAATGCCTGGTATGCTTCTGGAAAATAGTACCGGTACGCCCCCGCCACATATCTGAAATAACCGATAGCCCCGCTATACTGTATACTGGAATCCTTGCTGGCCTGCGTGGCCAGGAAAGCTAAAAAATTGCAGGCCCCTTCATCAGTTACCCCAAAACCATGAGACATTTCATGCGCGATGGTAAAGGCCATTTGAAGCGGATGAAGCCCTCCGTCAACATAAGCTTCACCGGCATGTGGAAAATAAAAGCCTGCAGTTTTTATCCGCAACAAGGCGCCTTTTGGATACAGCGCTTTTACCCTGATTTTACCGGGTGTGGTATAGCCAAATCGCTGACAAATTGTTTTTACAGCCGGACGCACGAGCTCTTCAATTTGGACGGGGTTGAATCGTTGAGGATCGCTATTTCGTTGTGTTTTCATCAGGTCCGCTGCATAATTCAGCTCACGGACCAGGGTTGAACTGTCGAGTTTAGGGACAGAGACTTCAAAACGAGTTTCAAAATCTGTCCTTCGATAGTTAAATGCCCAAAGCCAATAAAACAGGATTATGATGGCAAAAACTGCTTTCAGTTGCTTCAATACCAATACTTTCCATGAAAGCCTTGATTTCAGTAAATAATAAAACCACCCCGGTACAGCTGCTATAGGAATATAAATTAAGGGGAAAGGAATCCAGGAAATCAAGTGGAGTAATATCCGGACTAGAGGAAATATCAATTTCCCGTACAAACCTTCCATCCATTCGGGCGGAAGGAAAAAAAAGATACACGAAATCAGAAGAACAAGCAGAAAGCTGCGATTTTTGCCGGATTGTCTTAAAATCGTATTAAAAAAAAATTGATCTTTGGGCATTGTAAACTATTCCTGAGAATTAACTGTTGTATTGATTCAATAAAATTAAAGCAAAATGGCACAAACGCTTACAGATGGAAATTTCAAAACGGAAGTTCTTGAAAAAAATGGAGTAGCTCTTATCGACTTTTGGGCAGAATGGTGCGGACCTTGCCGGATGATCGGACCTATTATCGAAGAATTGTCATCGGAATATAAAAACAAAGCCACTATAGGTAAAGTCAATGTAGACGAAAATTCCGAAGTGACCATGGAATATGAGGTAAGGAGTATTCCCACCTTGTTGTTCTTCAAAAACGGACAGTTAGTCGATCGTCATGTCGGTGCTACCAGTAAAAAAGTGCTGACCGATAAGTTAGATGCCCTGATGTCTTAAAGGACTGATCATATATCCGTGCCCTTATGAATCTGTCCTGATGAGGATAAATTCATGAGGGCATTTTTGTTAAAGGCGATCAGTCGATTTTCGATAACTTTCACGGAGAGCCTTAAGACTTATTTAAGCACTAAGGATAAAATAATCTCTATATCTTGTAGGCCGACATGAGATCATTAGAAGAACCTGGTATACGGGAAATAAGCAAGTTGGAACTTCTTGCTAACCAGGTAGTTGAAGGATTTATTGTGGGACTTCATCAAAGTCCTTTCCATGGCTTTTCTGTTGAATTTGCCGAACACCGTATTTACAACGCCGGTGAAAGCACAAAAAATATTGACTGGAAGGTCTTTGCACGTACGGACCGCTTATACTCCAAAAGGTTTGAAGAAGAAACCAATTTGCGTTGCCAGATTGTCATTGATATTAGTTCTTCCATGCAATTTCCAAAAAGCTCACTGGAAAATCCAAAGGACACACAAAATAAATTTATCTTCTCTGCCCTGGGAGCCGCTTCCATGATGAACCTGTTCCGGAGACAACGGGATGCATTTGGGTTGAGCCTGTTTGATGAAGTATTGCGAATTCATACCCCGTCTAAATCCAGTACAGCACATTATAGACTCCTTCTGAGCCACCTGGAAAAGGTTTTGAATGATCCCGGAGCACTGAAGGGTACCCAGGCCGCCCAGATCTTACATGAGATAGCTGAACGCATCCACAAACGGTCACTGGTACTGGTTTTTTCAGATATGATGGACGACCCTGCCCGCATCAAAGAGGTATTTGCAGCATTACAACATTTAAAACACAATAAACACGAAGTCATCCTTTTTCATACCGTAGACCGGAAAAAAGAAGTTGATTTTGATTACGAAAACAGGCCCCATTTATTTATTGATCTGGAGACCGGGGAAAAAGTACGGTTGTTGCCAAAAGAAGTAGAAAAGGAATATAAAAAACAAATGTTGCAGCTTCACGAACAGATTGCCATGACCTGCCTGCAATACAAAATCGACCTGATCGAAGCGGATATTTCGAAAGGATATAAACCAATCCTTCAGGCCTACCTGGCCAAACGAAGCCGGATGTCGGTCTGACCTGTCCAAATCTATTAATTCAAGCTATAAACGATTACCTTATGATAAAACTAAAGTCCATTCCGACGAAAGCCCCGAGCGGTGTAGATAAACAAACATCTAAATCACTCCTGAAACATATGGTGAAGGAAATAGGCGATCTCCAGCATGCCATGTATGCGGAAAAAAAACAAAGCCTGCTGGTCATATTCCAGGGGGTGGACGCAAGTGGTAAGGACGGAGCGACCCGAAACGTATTTGTTAATTGCGGTACCATAGGGACTGACGCCTACGGGTTTAAAAAACCAACAGAATATGAATTTGCCCATGATTTTCTCTGGAGAGTCAATAAACTCACGCCAGCTAAAGGATTTATTCAGATTTTTAACCGGTCCCATTATGAGGACATTCTGATCCAGCGGGTCCATAAATGGATTGATATGAAGAGGGTCAAACAACGTATGGATGCCATTAATACTTTTGAACAATTATTGGAATTTGACAACAATACCCGGGTGCTTAAATTTTATATGCACATCTCTAAAGAACGACAACGGGAAAAATTACAGGAACGTATAGACGATCCGATGAAAAACTGGAAACACAATCCCGCCGATTGGAAAGAAACGATGTATTGGAATGAATACCTAAAAGCTTATGAGTATGCGATCAACAACAGTGTCATTCCCTGGCACATTGTCCCGGTAGATCAGCGATGGTACCGGAATTATTATGTTGCACGGGTGGTACTGGATACGCTGAAAAAAATGAATCCACAACTCCCTATGCTAACAGCAGAAGACAAAAAAATAATGTCAGAGCTACAGTCCACCAAATCTTGATCTATGGAAGCAGTAAGGGTGGATAAATGGTTGTGGAGCATCAGGTTATTTAAATCGCGTACCCTGGCAACAGAAGCCTGTAAAAATGGCAAAGTTTACCTCGGCACCACTCCGTTAAAACCATCTCACGATATCCGTACCGGAGATTTATTGTCCGTCCATAAAGACGGATTCCGATTTTCCATTAAGGTGAAAGATTTACTGGAAAAGCGGGTGAGTGCCATATTGGCAAAAAATTATTATGAAAACCTGACCCCGGAGGAGGAATTAAATAAGTATAAAGTCTGGTTTGTCGGCAAAGCAGCCGCTGAAGTCCGTGAAAAGGGATCCGGAAGGCCTACTAAACAGGAGAGAAGGGATATCGATGAATTCAAGGAAAACTATACTCAGGAAACGGATGATTTATGGCTGAATGAATGAAATTAGTTTGTAAACCTGGACCAGCGATCAGCAGATGGTTTATCTGTCTGTGTATGGGATGCCGCCTGGGTGGCCCTTCCTTGTCAGCCCAGGAAATTGAATCCATTTACCAGATCATCCAACTTGATTCGATTACCATCCGGGCAGAAAAAGAAGGGTTTGATATCGATGACTTTATCGACCTGGTCATCCGGGATAAATCGTTCTATGAGGCGTTTCAACATTTGCGGACCATCGGTTATACTTTTCAAAATGAGATCCTTATGCTGGATCGAAAAATGGAAAAAATGGCCTCTTATCAAAGTATGGCCCGCCAATATTATAAAAAGCCCTGCCGTTATATGACAGAAGAAACAAGAGATGTTCAGGGAAGATTTTTTACCAAAAAAGGAGACTATAAATATTACACGGCCAAACTGTATGACCGGATGTTTTTTACCCAGGACACGGTTTGTATCCCGGAAGGAGACCCTGCCTTTTCCGTTGAAACGGACCCGGAGGGTATGGAGAAACACGTCCTGGAGCTTAAAAAATTGATTTTTAATCCCGGCAAAAAAGCGAACGTTCCATTGATAGGTAATAAAACAGCTATATTCGAAAAAGAAATGTGGCCTTATTATGATTATAGCATAGGTTCAGACACGCTGGAAGGCCAACCCAGTTATGTTTTTACGGTGCAGACTAAAAAAGAATATCTCCTTCACAACCCTGGAAAAACGGTAATTAAAAATTTGCAAACCTGGTTTGCCAAAGGCAGCCTGCAAATCCTGAAACGAAAATACACCCTGGCCGCCAATACCCTTCTGTATCATTTTAATGTGAATATGGATATTGACCTCATCAAAACGGGGGAATTCTATTATCCCCAAATGATAACGTATGACGGAATATGGAAAGTAGCCTCAAAAAAAATGGAACATGCTAAATTTAAGATCCGGTTTTCCCAATTTAAAAACGACTGACGATGATTGCAATTTGTGATAGCGGAGGGACCAAAGGCGATTGGGCTTTTTTCGGAGGAAGCGATAAACAACTTTTTGCTTCACCGGGTTTTAATCCTTACACCCATGACCTACCCATGTATCTCGAGGCTCTTAAGTCGTTGTTTGAATCCCATCTGGATGTAAACAGCGTTACCGATGTTTATTTTTATAGCGCAGGTTGCCGCGAAATCCAACAACAACAAAAAGTCAGTCATGGCCTTTCTTCCCTGTTTACCCATTCCCGAATAGAAGTCAACCAGGATCTTTTAGCCGCTGCACGGGCTACCTGTGGACGGCACTCCGGTATAGCGTGTATTTTGGGCACCGGGGCCAATTCGGGTTTATATGACGGATATCAATTTACAGATAATATACCTACCCTGGGCTACCTGGTCGGAGATGAAGGCGGAGGGGCACATTTTGGTAAATTATTGATCAAATCCTATTTTTACCGGGAGATGCCTGATTCCATTCTCAAAGCATTTGATGAGACTTTCCCTGGAAAACATGAGAAAATTTTAGCTCAATTATATTCTAAAAACGCACCGAATACCTATCTCGCTTCATTTATGAAATTTGCTATCCAATACCTTGAAGATCCTTTTATCTATAAATTATTGCTTAAAAATTTTCAGGATTTTATAGATACCCAATTGAGTAAATATCAGGGCTACCAGGAATTACCCGTCCATTTTGTCGGATCCGTAGCACATTATTTTCACCTGCCTTTAAAAGATTGCCTGAATCAAAATGGAATACAGTCCGGCTATATGATTTCCAAACCACTGGACAGGTTGATTGAATTCCATCAACAGCAAGCATGAATAAAATCGTAGAGGTCCACCTCACCTTTCCTAATCTGGAATCGGCACAATCATTTTGCCTTACACTCGTGGAAGAAAGATTAGCCGCCTGCTGCACTGTTTTTCCTGTACAAAGCATCTATTTCTGGCAGTCCCAAATCATCCAGGAATCGGAACATACCGCACTGCTAAAAACCTTGCCAGACAAGCTGGACGCTCTGCTCCTAAAGATTAGTTCAACGCACCCTTATGAAATTCCGGCGGTCACCTGGTCTGAAGCCGAAACTACCCCTGGCTATCTGGACTGGATAAGCGAAACACTCAACGATTGAACACCGTATATACTTTGTTTCGGGTAAACGTTATTTCTTTTTTAAATTAAACACCCTGGAAATATTAAACCCAAAGTGGATATCTCCTTCGGCCCAGTCGCCCACCGTTTCAGCGATATATCCTTTTTCAATCATGGCTGTAGAATTGGTAAAATGCAATTGGAAGACGTGCCCTCCGGTTTCAATGTCAAAACCAACAGAAAAAGAATTTTTAAATTCCGAGGAGATCTGATCTGGTAAGACATACATATATTCCCCATTTAATGAAAGCCGTTTTGTCAATTTTATTCTTCCTCCCGCTCCAATACCAAGGACATCATTTTTTTCAGAAGGTCTGGCAGTCAGATTACGGTGAACTATTGTGGGAGAAAGTTGCAGGGAGAGTTCTTCTGTAATTTTAGAACCCAGGATAAGCTGACCCGTATAAAATAAATTATTTACAAACAGGTCTTCCCGATCTGAATTATTTGTTTTTTGAGTTTTTAATGCCGTACTCCCAAATAATGAAACGGTCAGCGGAGATCCCCCTTTACCCCTGGTCTGTTTAAATATTTTCCATTTAAAATAACCATCCAGGGTCTTTTCGAAGGTACTCCGTCCAAAACCAAGCATAAATGCATCCGTAACCCCGTATTCAGCACCCAATCTGACGGTTGATTGATCCAGTCCGAAAAGCTCTCCTATTCCGCTGTTTACAAAACCAAAACGATGGCCGATTTTAATGTCTAACACCCCTGCAGCGGTGTTGACCACCGAAGGAAAATTTACGATCCGCGTTGTTTTAAAGGTTGCAGTGACCGGTTCTTTTTTCATCTCCGAGGAATCTGTTCCAAGCATAGAAAGCAAATCATCCTGAGCATATATTAAAGGGGTAGTGCCAATCCATACTCCGGCAAATCCCATTACAAATAGTAAAATCTTTTTCATAGCATTTCGAATTAGTATATTGA
>JAWXBI010000066.1:0-7024 GCA_034439915.1 Saprospiraceae bacterium
CCTTCAAACCAAAACTCTCCAAATAGCATCTTGGGCACTGGTCGCTCTTTAGCTTCCTCGATCCACTTGTTGGCGGTCTTTACTTTGAATAGCCCTTTATTTTCCACAGCCAGTTCACCCTGGGAAATAAGACCATCAATGTGACTCAGTGTTTCTGAAGGGGACGTTGTTTCGATACCAAATTTTTCAAACTCGAATTGCGGCTGGACGCTAAAGGTGGTATCTTTGTCATCTCTTTTATGCTGGGAGTTTTCAGATGTAAAGTTCATTTGTGGCTCCCTTTTTTGTTTTTAAGAAATGCAGTTGGATCCAGGTTGTCGCTCCCTCCATGGATATACTCATCCAGGACAATCTTTAAGAAGAGAAGATGCTTACCCGGCTTTAGGAATTTTATTTTCTTCCTGGAAACAAGCCCATAAAGAGTGGTTTCTGCAATGCCTAGATAAGCAGCTGCTTCTTTTAAACGGAGAGGTTTGTTTTCATCCAAAATTGTTTGAGGCGGACCTGGCGAACGTTGTATCTCCAATAAAAGCTCCTTCATAGTTGAGAGCTCACACATAATTAATTCAAATGGGTTACACATAGGAGCGATTAATTATTAATTGCCTTTGCCATCCCGTTGTTAACCGGACGATTACCTAAAAAGAATTCGTCGATAACTGCCTTATCAAAAAAAATCACTTTGCCCGTAGGTTTTGAATGTTTTATTTTTCCAGAGGCAGTTAGCTTCCAGAGATAGCTCTTCGAAAGACCAGTATAGGCAGCTACTTCTTTCAGAGTCATTAGTTTTTTATCCATTTTTTTGAATTTGAAACCAATGTAGAGTGGCTTACAAAGGCGGGCAATTACATAGTGTTACTAAGTTGTAGCTTGTGATAAGACATAATCACATATTGCATCAATTGCTAATTCATTTACTATTGATTATCAACATCAATAAGCATAATATATTTACCGCATATATTAACATATAATCTCTTAAAGCGTCATTTAATTACATAGTGTTATAGGCCAAGCAATCCCAAAGGTTCCTTGCGAAACAGCCAGTATTTACAATAAGTCCTTATAAGTTTCTTCGGCCGTTTTTTCCTGGTACTCAGTTTGAAATCCGGCCAGATAATCTTCTGTGGTTTTTACTGATGAATGCCCTAGAGATTCCTTTATGAAGGATGTAGGCGCCCCTTTCCTGTCCAGGATTGTTGCGAAGCTATGTCGCGCAAAATATGTACTGATATCACCGGTAATTCCATTAGCTATAGCCAGGGGTTTGATATGTTGATTAATAAATCGAGTGAACTTTTTTGTGATAATATGCCTCTTTGCCGCGGAGTCCTGATCAGAAATAATCGGGAATACAAGCTGGTCCTTCTTGCCGGTTGGTATGTTCCCGTATTCCTGGATTACATACCTGGTAAAATCAGATATGAAAACTGTGATTATCACAGCCTTCTTTTTAGTCTTTTGGGTCTTGATTCTTTCGAACGTAAAGCTCTTCGGCCCTATTTGTCCATACCTTAGATTGATTATATCCTTGACATTCATCCCATTTGATAAGTATGAGAAAAACCAAAAATCCTTCGCTTTTTGCTGTTCAGGGTTAGCTGCAATGCTGGTGAACAAAACTTTCAAATCCTCTTTGGAAAGAGCCTTTTTAACCTTGCTGCCTTCCTTAAGCTCATATTTCCCAAGCCCAAAGGGATGCATTTCCCGATCTATATCCTTGGCCTCAATAGCAGCATTAAAAACCGATCTTAGAGCGCGGAGGTACATTGCAATAGTGGTCTTTGATTTACCAGAATTCATCTTTCCATCCTCTTCACGGTCCTGGGACATGAAAAATTCATACTGCTGAAGCCATTTTGGGGTGATCCTTTCGAAGCTCAGGTTATCAAGACTTTTAGTCTTAAGGTGTTTTAAATAAGCCTGGAGTGAATTCCTGCTGCACTCATACCAAGAAGCGGTTCCATACGAATTGAACCTCTTGAATTCCTGGATTTTCTCATTGTAATGCCAGAATACATTCGTGGAGTCATTGCTGGACCTGTATAACTTTTTATCGTAGGCTTCAAATGAAAAAGGAGTAAGATCCTCCAAATCTTTCTCAGCTTTATCTACCAGGGCTTTCATTTTGTCTTTGACGCTATGGTAAATGATTCTTGGTTTTAGGGTCAACCAGATGCTTTCAAACTCCCCTGGGGTAAATGAAAAGATGGTTGAGTAATATTTGGCCTTCCTGGTGGGCTTATGGCAGATGCATAATTTAACCGGGTAAGTTCCATTTTTCTTGGAGCGCCGCTCGTCTAAAACCAATGTAACCGATACTATATCCTGACTCATCTTTTATGCTATAAATCTTATCTTAAGGAATTTGCAAGCAGATTTGCAAGCAAATAACCACAAAACTGCTTAATATCGCTTATGTAGGAAGTGCCTTAAATCAACGAATTCAGCATGGCTGTAAAGATAAACGTAATATTACTAAATAACAAATAGTAATATATTCTGCTTTGCAAGCAGGGGGTCAAGGGTTCGACTCCCTTATTCTCCACTGAATCAATGGGTTGTGTAAACTTTACATAACCCTTTTTTATTTTATTTTCCCGAGAATCTTGGAATACACCTCTATATTCTCCATTCAGAGACACTAAATAAATTCTACATTGGTTATACGACTGGACCAATGGAAGAGAGGATTCGTATCACCTATCGTCCACAAAGGCTTTACTTCTCAGGCCACTGACTGGATTTTGAAGTACCATGAAAAATTTATAGATAAGCACCAAGCTATGTAAAGGGAAAAAGATATAAAAGCCTGGAAAAGTAGAGCCAGGATTTTTACTTAATTAAAACATCCTTAGGGGATAGCTCGACTGGTAGAGCATCCCGTCAGCCTTTGGCGACGGGAGGCTCAAGGGTTCTTCCGAAATTTCTTTAGCAAAGTATTATGTTGGAAGGGTATGGTACCTTAATGACCATACTACAACAATGATACCAGTACCGCACCGTGAAAGGAATATTCCAAATGTACAATGGCCCTCCAAAAAAAAAGCCCGGCTTCACAACCAGGCTTCCAGTAAAGTTTTCCTTATTTATATTCTATTTCGAAGTTTCTTCTTTTGCATCCGGAGCTACTTCGGCCGGGGCCGCTTCTGTTTTCTTAAATTTCTTGTTGAATTTGTCGATACGACCGGCGGTATCGATAAATTTCATTTTACCCGTAAAAAACGGATGCGATTTGTTGGAAATCTCCAATTTGATTAATGGATATTCTTTACCATCATCCCAGGTAATACTGTCCCTGGTAGGAGCACAACTCTTGCCTAAAAAGCCTTCGTTGGCCGAATAATCCTTAAATACCACAAAACGGTAATTGGAAGGATGAATATCTTTTTTCATGATTTAATTAAAATTGGGACGCAAAGATAGTATTTCTATTCATTTTTACAAAATCTTACTGAATGAATTACTTAAGTGTGAGAATTCTCCTATTAGAATTCTGATTGTTATATGGTTATATATTAATAATAACCTTAAATCATTTATCAGCCCCCATGATCCATCCCCTTTACCAGCCCGGAAAAAAAGCATCCTCTACATGTTCTATCTGGTGATTCCCATCAGGTGATATCATAATGCTGATAATATCAAACCGAAATTTCCAATCGTATTGTATTTCCGCCATAAATACATTAGCTGCGTCCATCATTAAACGCTCTTTTTTCTCCGTAACGGATTCAGCCGGCTGTCCATAATAGGTATAGCTGCGCGTTTTGACCTCCACAAACACCAAATGGTCATCTTTTTTACAAATAATATCGATCTCTGCTTTACTGAACCGCCAGTTTTGATGCAGGATCGTATACCCTTGATTTACTAAATATTGAGCCGCAAACCGCTCTCCTTCCTGACCGATTTCATTGTTCTTAGCCATTGAAGACAGGTAACTTATTATTTTTACACCAATTTAGACGTAATTAAATGATAGATAAAATTA
Source organism: Saprospiraceae bacterium (assembly GCA_034439915.1). Classification (GTDB taxonomy): domain Bacteria; phylum Bacteroidota; class Bacteroidia; order Chitinophagales; family Saprospiraceae; genus JADJLQ01. The sequence goes on from JAWXBI010000066.1 coordinate 3,995, forward strand.
ATCCAACCAAAACAGCCACCTGGTCAAAACTAAAAGCCCATTTTGAACAGGTCAGGGGCCTTCAAATGATCGATTTATTCCATGAAGACCCAAGCCGTTTTTATCAATTTCACCTAAACTGGAACGATTTCTTAATCGATTTTTCGAAGAACAGGATCACCTATGAGACCCTGGAACTCCTGATCGAATTGGCCCGGGAATGCCGGCTTTCCAATGGCATCGAAGCCATGTTTACCGGTATCCGGATCAATGAAACCGAAGGCCGTGCGGTTTTGCATACGGCCCTGCGTAACCCAGTTAATTTTCCCGGAAACAACTCGGGGGTAGATTTCAGGCCGGAAATCGGTGTCGTCCTCACCCAAATGGAAAACTTCTGCAACAACCTGCACGAGGGGCGGTATACCGGATATGATGGTTCGAGGATTACCGATATCGTAAATATTGGAATTGGCGGTTCAGACCTGGGTTCGGTCATGGTCACGGAAGCACTCAAACCCTATTGGGACCAGGGCATCACCCCTCATTTTGTATCCAATGTGGACGGCAGTCATTTGTACCAGGTCATTCAAAAAGTAAACCGGTCCTCTACCTTATTCATTATCTCATCAAAGACATTTACCACCCAGGAAACCATGACTAATGCGCAGAGCGCAAAGGATTGGTTTTTGGAAGGTGCCACGGAAGACCAGATTTCCAAACATTTTGTGGCGGTGTCCACCAATGCAAAAGCAGTTGCCGAATTTGGCATTGACCTGGCCAATATGTTCCCGTTCTGGGATTGGGTGGGAGGCCGGTATTCATTGACTTCCGCTATTGGCCTGCCCATTGCCTGTACCATTGGATTTGCCCGGTTTAAAGAATTGCTGACCGGATTTTATCAAATGGACCAACACTTCCGAACCACCCCCTTCGAAAAAAATATTCCCGTCGTCCTTGCCCTTATTGGAATCTGGTACAATAATTTTTTTGAGTCCGAGACGGAAGCCTTGCTGCCCTACGACCAATACCTTCATCGCTTTCCGGCTTATTTCCAACAGGGAAATATGGAAAGCAACGGTAAACGGATAGACCGCAATGGACAACCTTTAGATTATCAAACCGGGCCCATCATCTGGGGTGAGCCCGGCACCAATGGCCAGCATGCTTTTTATCAATTGATCCATCAGGGGACCCGGATCATTCCTGCAGATTTTATTGGAATTGCTCAATCACACAACCCATTGTCTGACCATCACCCCAAACTCATGGCCAATTTTTTTGCCCAACCGGAAGCTCTGCTGAATGGCAAATCAGCGGAGGAAGTCCGCGAAGAATTAAATGCTTCCTCATTAACGGAAGAAGCTAAAGACGCCCTGGTTCCTTTTAAAGTATTCGATGGAAACAGGCCTACCAATTCCATCCTGATAAAAAAACTTACCCCTACTACACTGGGCAGCCTGATTGCGATGTATGAACATAAAATTTTTACCCAGGGGTGGATCTGGAATATATTTTCTTTTGATCAGTTTGGAGTTGAACTCGGGAAAAAACTGGCCACTGCGATATTGGTGGAATTGGATGATAATAAACCCATCATGTCCCACGATAGTTCTACCAACGGATTGATCAATGCTTATAAAGATATGCGAACCTCCTGATGAATTCAGTGTACCGTCTTTATCCCAATATTCAACATTATGCCTGGGGCGGCAATGAATATATTCCCCAATGGCTGGGACTACCGCCGGACGGGCAGCCCTACGCAGAAGCCTGGTATGGAGCCCACCCTACTCATCCTTCCAATTTGCTGATAGAGGATGGAGTCATCCCCTTAAATGACTGGATCGCAGATCACGCCGCAGAGGCCCTGGGCCAGGAATCTGTCCAAAAGTATGGCCCCCGTTTGCCTTTTTTATTAAAGGTGCTTGACGTAAAAGACATGTTGTCGATTCAGCTCCATCCGGACAAGGCCGGTGCAATGGTCGGTTTTGAAGAGGAAAATATAAAAGGGATTCCCTTGTCTGCTTCCCATCGAAATTATAAAGATGACAATCACAAACCTGAATTGTTGATTGCCTTATCTGATTTTTGGATGTTGCAGGGATTTGAAAACCTGTCGGTGATAAAAGACAGGTTGGAATCCCTGGTTCCGGGGTTCCTTAAGCAGGTGTCGGAAATTTCCTGGCAAAGTTTGATGGCTAAAATCTGGTCCCTGGAGGAGGACGAGAAGAATGAATGGTGCTGGCAACTGCAAACCCAACTTGCCCAGGCTTTCATTGAGGATAAAAAGAACATCCGGTATTGGCTGATCAAAGCATTAAATACCTATCCTCCGGCCGAAGGAAATTTTGACCGTGGCCTGTTGGTGATGCTGATGATGCATATACATCATCTCAAACCAGGCGAAGCCGGTTACCAGGCACCGGGTGTCCTCCATGCTTACCTGGAAGGGCAGAATGTGGAGTTGATGTCCAATTCGGATAATGTTTTACGGGGCGGATTGACCCCCAAGCACATCGATGCAGTGGAATTGATGAAACACCTCAATACGGATTCAGCCGGACAATGTATACTGGATCCTATGTATTTAATGGATGATGAGATCGTTTTTTCGCCTCCGGTACCCGATTTCCTGATCAAACAATTTATTATCCAACCCGGTACTAAAAAGCTAATACAGTTTAATACTGCGTCTATTTTATTATCCCAGCATGGCAACCTGGACCTGGAAGAAGGTAACGTATTACCCGAAGGGGATAGCTTGTTTATTCCTGCTTATAAGTTGCTGGATGTCAGCTCAGTAGATGGTATGGCAAAATTTTTTGTGGCAACGAGTATTATTTAGGTAGTTGGTGTCCCGAGGAATTTCGGGAGGTTGTTGGTGGTTGGCCCACTAGCCGCTACCCAGTCGCTCAATCCCGGCAACAGCCCTGTTACCCCTTTCACCTTTCCCCTTTTACCCTTGACCTTTAACCCTTGACCCTTCACCTTTAACCCTTCCCCTTTCCCCCTTGACCTTTTACCCTTTCCCCTTTTACCCTTCCCCTTTCC
>JAWXBI010000067.1:0-6871 GCA_034439915.1 Saprospiraceae bacterium
AAGTTATTTAAAGTATTATACCGTTATTTTAAATAAATTCAAAGTTATTCAAAGCATAGCTTCAGAGACTACAAGTGTCTGTGACAGTATAGCCAGCATAATTTTATCTCTTAAAATTAATCGAGCAACTAACTGCAAAAAATCTTTAAGATCAAGGGGTCATCAAAGACCCCTAAATGGAGATCTTAACCAATAATTATTTATCCCAAAATACACGTTCAACCATATTAATTTTCTGGGCCGGTGCATTTGGATTTAAATCAATTTCAGATTGTGGGTAAAAGAAGGAACGCGGTACATCGGAACTACTCGTAACAACCGCATTGGTTACTTTCACAATTTGCGAAGGGTATCCGGTTCTCCTCCAATCCACCCAGGGTTCATTGATTACTCCAAAGTTGGCTACGTATTTTTCTTCTATAATTTTTTTGACTTTATCCGCTTCCGACCCGGAAAGTCCACCCTGCTCCGCAATATAAGTTTCTGCGGAAGCGGTAGCAACCCCTGCTGCACTCATTGACATTCGGATTCCCTGACGGAATAAAGAGTCAGCAGATGCTCCGCCGATATTTCCTCCACTCAATACAGCGACTTCTGCCCGAATGAAAAAAGATTCTGCTGCTGTCAGCAAGCGGGTAGGAGCCGTACCGGTATATATATAGGCGTTAAAGGCAATGGAACCATTGCTGGCTCTGACTGCGGTGTTGGTGGTATCCCCTCGCAAATAAATATGAGTCCTGGAATACAATTGAGACGACGGGTCACCGCTTTTAGCCCCTTTAAAATTTCCACTGTGCAATGGAAAGCTGGTGAAATATCTCCAACGTCTGGGATCCACTTTGGCATTCATCATGTCCACTAACGTTGCATTGGCAAACAGATAGTTTGACCTGAAAATTTCAAATTGTTGAATTGGATTCTGCGCATTCGTTGCATTCACAAAACTCATCTGGAAATTATCGGCGACTGTATTGATCACCGCACCAGCGGCAGCAATAGTGGAAATTTCAGCGATTGCTTTTGCTTTATCCACCTTGGTGGTATGTAGCCACAATCTCATTCTTAATGTATTGGCGGCTGCTATCCATTTTGCTTTAGATGCTGACCATGCACCCGGATAGAACGTGGAATTATTGCCCGGGTTTATAGCAGAAGCCGCATTGAGGTCAGTAATGGCTTCGGTCAACATGGCGATCAATGCCGGATAAATGACTGATGCATCATCAAATTTTGGCTGTGAATTTTCAGTAAATTTTAAAGCTTCTGAAAACGGGGCCTTACCCCAGGTGTCAGCAATATTGGCAAAAACATAAGCTTTCATAACCTTGGCTACTCCGGCATAGGTCGGGCTGCCTCCTTCTGCCGCTTTTTGAATAACGAGTTCAAGATCACTTAATATGGTAGCGTACATTGAATTCCACACATTGTTGAGATCGGAACCGGTAATCAGGTATTTTTCATAGTCCTGGGTCTGTACGGTGGCTCCTGCGGTCTGACCTGACCATTGTTGTGCTATTAAAGCTCCGTATCGGTTCATGTCACTGCCTGCCCAAAATCCAAGGGCAACTGTAGCGGAGGTAAGCACCTGCTCGATAGGGGCATCAATCACCGCATTAGGATCCTGATTGATATCCAGGTAGTCTTTACAGGAAACTGCTGACAGCATCAATGCGATCACTAAGAAGCTATGTTTGAAATAAGATTTAGAATCCATTTTTTACTTATATTTTATTTAAGAAAGAATGATTTTTATATTCACTTTTTTTTATCCATTGTTTATTAAAAAGTAACGGATAGGTTAACTCCAAGAGACCTCGTTTGAGGCAGAGCATTAAACTCCAGGCCTTGTGCATTGCTTACTCCCAGTGCATTTTGTTCCGGATCCAGATGAGGATATCCCGGAGAGGATAAGAATAAATTTCGCCCAAAAACACCAACAGTGATATTTCCAAAAGGTGTCTTATCCAACAACCCTTTCGAAAAGGTATAATTGATGGCCGCTTCCCGGATACGGAACCAGGAGGTATTGAAAATAAAACCCTTCGCTGCAATAAACTTACCTGAATTACCCCAATATTGTTCTGCGGTAATGGGTATATCATTTGGTGTACCATCAGCCTTTACTCCTTCAAATACATAAGGCTTAGCTACCGTACCGTCTGCATTCAGCCTTTCTTTTTCAGCGGTTTCGATACCTACCCCATTGCGCTGAATATCGGCCAGGTTACGGGAATACTGATCACCACCTTCTTTGATATCCAATAATACATTTAGAGAAAGTCCTTTATACCTAAATGAATTGGTAATACCCATCAGGTATTTTGGATTCGGGTTGCCTATTTTTTGCACACCGGATGTTGCAGAAGGTAAACCATTGGCGCCTACCACAATTATTCCATTTGGATTATAAGGCAGGGTCGGGTTAAATAATTTTCCTGTAGGGTCATTGGTCCTGTTGTAGTCAGACCCATAGATCTGTCCATATTCATCACCTACCACCAACCGGATATTCGGTGTGGTAAAACCTCCCAGGAATATATTTGCAACACCTGGAGCCAATTGTTCGACGGTGGATTTAAATTGAGTGAAACTAAGTGTTCCCTTCCATTCAAATTCTTTTCCTTTGATCGGGATGATATTGAGTATACCTTCAATCCCTTTGGTGTTCAATACCCCTGCATTTCTTACGATACTGGAGATACCTGCTGCGGATGAGTTCGGTACTGAAAGTATGATATCGGTTGATTTTTGTTGATACCTGTTGGCTTCTAAAGTAATTCTACCTCTAAATAATGAAAGATCAATACCAAACTCTGTGGAGCGGGTAAATTCCGGTTTCAAATCCGGGTTTCCTGCTCCATTTTGAAGTGTAAATCCAGCCAAACTATTAAATGGAAAAGCAATGTTGGGCCCAAACCCATCAGCTGCACCGGCACCACTATAATAACTATCGGTTGCATATCGGAATTCCGGTTTGGCATTTCCTACCAAACCTGTATTGGCCATAATGGAAAGACCACTAAATATTTCAGAATTATAATTTAAAATTTTAAAAATATTGAGTTTGGCTGCTGCAGAATAATAATAATAACTATTGTTGGCTTGAGGTAATATGGAGTTTTGGTCATTTCTGACTGCCAAATCAATTGAACCCCAATTTTTGTACCCTACGGTAAAGTTGGCAAAATTGCCAAGAATTCGGTATTGCCATTTGTTGAAATTTGGGAAGTAGGTCGTTGTATTTGCATTCAGGTTTCTGAAATTTCTGACCGTAACTCCATAACCTGTTACCGTCGCATCGCTGCGGAACTGATCAAGGAGTTCGCTACCCAATGTAAAAGTCATATCGAACAATCCAAAATCCCTTTGTGCTGTCAATAAAGCGGTTCCATTAATTACGCGTGAAATCGAACGGATATCCCGGATAGCTCCAATGCCGCCTGCACTGGTACCCGCCCCACCGGTAGAACCAATTTGGTCATACAGACTTGCCGAGGAGGTAAAATTATCTGCACCAATTTTTACACTGGCGGAGAGCCATTCTTTAATTTGATAACGCAAACTAAAATTTCCAAAAATGCGGTCGACCTGATCATCATATAAATTATTTGCAATGGTCCAATAAGGATTATCCTGGGCTCCACTACCCCAATCCAGGTTTCTACCGGTTACGGGATGGGCAAATGGCCGGCTAGTCAAATCCCAGCTACGTGGAATAAACCAACCGCGGAAAAGAGGATTAGAAAGTTGGTTGCCTTGCGGAGAACGGACCGATTTGTTTAAAACATAATTAACCGAAACACCAGCTGTTAAACGTTTGGTGATATCATTGTTTGCATTAATGCCAATATTATATCGTTTTAAGCGGTTGGCATCCAGTATCCATTGATCATCTAAGAAACCAAGCGATAACCGATATCCATAATTTTGTTTTCCTCCCTGAAAACTCAGATTGTGTTGTTTATTGGCACCTGATCTGAATAAATCTTTGACATTGTTAGGGAAAGCCTGGAGCGACATGGAAGTGTCCGCCGGGCCATTCAATCCACGATAAACGGTAGGTAATAAAACCGAACGGCCGTCAATTCTGGGGCCCCAGGAAGAAAGGCCATTGGGATTATAATTTCCTGAATTGCCTGCTCCGTATTCATTTTGATATTCAGGTAAACGATTGATTACCTGGTTGGCATAATTTAAATTATACGTAACGGATTGTTTCTTTTTCGAATTTCCGCTTTTAGTCGTAATTAATATCACGCCGTTTGCACCTCTTGACCCATAAAGTGAAGTAGCGGCTGCACCTTTCAGAACGCTCATGCTTTCGATGTCATCCTGATTGATATCTATGGCCCGGCTGGAATTGGTCACCCCATTTTGCAATGCGGCTCCTCCTCCGCCATTATCCACAGCGATTCCGTCAATAATAAAAAGAGGCTGGTTTGATCCGGTGAAGGAGGTATAACCCCGAACAATAATACTGGAACTTGAAAACGAACCACCGGAACCTGATACCCGGATGCCGGCCACCTTTGATGCCAAGGCATTGGTCACGTTGGTGGTATGTGCCATCGAAAGTTCTTCACTGGTCAACTGGGTCACATTATAACCCAGGTTACTTTTATCCTTTTTTATCCCGAAAGAAGTAACCACCACTTCCTGAATAGTGACCCCTTCTTCCATGGTCACATTGATCTCCGACAAATTTTCAATGGAAACATCCTGGGTATTAAATCCAGTGTATGTAAAGGTGAGTATGGTAACATTCGGAGGAACAATAATGGAATAGGAACCATCCAGATCAGTAACTGTACCAGTTTCAGCACCTTTTGCTACGACATTGGCCCCAATGAGGGGTTCGCCTGCTTCATCGGTGACTATTCCTTTAATGGTGCGCTGACCATAACTCAAGAATCCAACAGATAAAAGGCATAAGAAGAGTATGAGTCTTTTCATTTTAACCCTGATTTTAGTGATTTAAAAAGTGAGTATAAAGCGTTAACTATTTGACATTTAATTTATAAAAAAAATGCTTATTGAAGATATCCAATTTCCGTCACAAGCCAAAGAATTCTTATGAAAAACTAATAAATTTTATATTTCTAAAAAACCTGATTTTCAAAATTATATAAACAAATATTGTTAATTAATATTTGGATATTAATATCCTGTATTTTGAACCAAACTTTTATTGGTATCTATTTCCCGTTGCGGAATAGGCAGAATTAATTTGGGATCGGAGAAAGGCAAGGTCCCTACTGGTTTCTTCAAACGTTTGATGTCCTGAGTCAAATTGCCTTCAAACATCAATTCCAGTTTGCGTTCCAATAACAATCGTTCGAGAGTAAGATCAGCTTGAGCAATAGTGCTTGCCCCAGCCCTGCTCCGGATCCGGTTGATATCCGACACCGGTGTGGCACCTATAGCAGTACCCAATCTAAAATTAGTTTCCGCTCTGATCAAATACATCTCAGCTAAACGAATGATAACGACATCGCCAAATTGATTATTAAATTTTCTGGAGTATAAACGGTTTGAGGCTGTGACTGTAAATTTTCCTCTTGGATCATCCGCCGAGTACAAAGCAATGTGTTTGGCCTGAACCACGATATCACCTCTGCCCGCGAAAGCGGCTGGCGCGAAATACGTATTCATGCTATTTACTCCATCCTGGTCTGTTACAATGACCTTAAAAAGGCTTTCTGTTTCATGGCCACCGGTCTCGTCATCGAAGATATCTGCATAGGTTTCAGACAATGCATGTTTGCCGGATGCTATAACTTTTTGTGCAGCATCTCTGGCAGCAGCAAAATTGCCCTGGATCAAATAAGTCCGGGCAAGCATGGCAGTAGCAGCATCCCGGGTTGCAAAACCGGTATTGTCACCTACGCTAGTCGCAGGTAATAATTGTTCGGCTTTGGTCAGGTCTTCCAGTATTTGGGTATATACTGCCGCTACCGAAGCACGGGGACGGCTATCCACTTGTTCAACCACCCTTGTTGGTGTGGTCACTAAAGGAACACCCAGATTGGTATTGTTGTCCCCATCACCCCATCCTTTGGCAAATAAATTCACAAGTCCCAAATAAATTGAACCCCTGATCAATCGCGCCTCTCCTTCCACCTGGGATTTATCTGCCGCATCGAGGATACTCAAAGCACTTAATACATTATTAGTTCTGTTGATCGCCACATAACTATCTCTCCAGGTCGCCAATACCTGGGTATTTCCGGCGGTCATCGTTTTGCGCCACATTTCGTCCAGCGTTGTAAATGTACCGCGGAACAATACCTCCCGATCATCGCCAACTAATTCACTGGTAAACTGCAAGCCTCCACCATACACATCTCCATCAGCCAGACCGTCATAGGCCCCTATGAGGGTTACTTTTACATCTTGCGGAGTAGCCAGTGCCTTATTTTCATCTATGGATTGGGTGGGATCAACGTCCAGTTGTTTATCACAGGATGCTAATACAAAGAATATCGATATATAAATGAATTTTTTCATGATTCCATCAGATTTATAAATTAAAACTTAAGATTGATACCGCCCATAATCGTCCTGGGCATCGGGGGTGAATAAAAATCGTAACCCTGGGCAATATTGGTCACAATATCATCCGAATTGACTTCCGGATCCCAGCCCGTATAATCTGTAATGGTCAGTAAATTCAGTCCAGTTACAAATATTCTCGCATTGTTAATTCTTACATTTTTTAAAATGGATTTAGGTAAGCTATAGGAAATGGTGGCGTTCCTCAGCCGGATAAAAGATCCATCCTGGATAAACCGGTTGGATGGTTGTGCGCCGTTATTAAAAAATAACCTGGCTTCCGGGATCCGGGTATTGGTATTTTGCGGAGTCCAGGAAT
>JAWXBI010000068.1:0-6815 GCA_034439915.1 Saprospiraceae bacterium
ACCTCCAACCTCCAACCTCATACCTCATACCTCATTCTACCTCAATCCACCAGCTTTTGCCTAGAGGTTTTTTGCTGGCATCCAGTCCCACTACCTTTATTTCAAATAAACCCTTCAAATCACTGGTAAAAAAATCCAGGGTGATCTTGCCGGTTTGATCGGGTCTTTGTGAGGGGCTCCAATACAAAAGGGATCTGAGGTCAGGTGTACGTTTTTCTTCAACCGGGGTATGGGTCCATGGCCTGTTATCTTCGAACCCCTGGAGTTCATATTTCAATATTCCGTATTTTTCAAACTGTTCACGCACTGGTTCGGCCTGTAAGGCAAACATTCCGGTATATACCATCATCGAGTCCAATTGTTCCGTGATGGTCTTATTGCGATGAAACAATTCTATAGATTTGATTTTATGGAGTTCCATTTGCAGGATTTCATTTTCCTGGCCGGCAAAAAAACCATTCATCAGGTACCAGGCCGGCCAGTTATAAAGCTCATTGGTCTCCCTGTTTCGCAGGCGTAAGGACATCTTTTGGTTGATCAAACTCGTAATCCGGCTATCCAGCATTACTTCTTTGATGAAATCCTGTACCGAATTTAATTGTTGAAAGTCCTTCATTAAATATTGGCGGTCCGGGATCATAGACTTTATACTATCGATAGAAACCGTGATCACTGATGGCTGTGTATGAAATAAATCATTTATCAGCCTTCGTTTATAATTTTGTTTCAGGTAATTAAGAATGGCAGAGGACAGCGGGGGCAACGGCGGAAAAGAGCCTGTCATAGCCGGAAAATCAGACTGCAGTGGAATTACCGAAACAGGAATACTCCGGTTTGGATTAAGCGACAGGACCTGATATTGAGCCAATCCATTAAAACCGGGAAGTTCAATTTTGAAATTTCCATTTCCAGAGTTAAAGCGCTTAAATAATCCCAAACGCGGCAAGTAAAATGAAAGATATTTTTCGGTCAACGGCGTATTTTTTTTCGGGTCCACCACTTTACCCTCCAAAACCAGGGTGGTCCGCGGTTTATATATTTTTTCATCCACTATAAATGGGGTCGGTGATTCCGAATAAACGTCGGAAATTAAACCAGGGACTGGTGAAACGTATTGCACAATGGCTACCGAGACTGTGCCCGAAATACTGGCATTCTGATCTGCAACAGACAGCGGCAGGCTTACCCTTGTTCGACGGTTAACCCGCGCCAAAACTGGTTTGTCGAAAACCAGCTGTTCTTCCGGATGTATCAATTTGGAATCTTCCGAACCGGTTTCAAGATCGTTTAAAACTATTACGTAGCTGTTGCCTGATTTTATTTTTTTTGAAGTACCGGACCTGCCATCCCAAACGCGACAATATTGCAGCAAATAGACCCCCTGTTCGAGGTCGACCGGTAAATATATCGACCCTGAAGCCCCAAGCAAATCCATCGAAAGGATTTGTTTGGTAATCGTGGAGTGATTGCTGTTAATCAATTCAACATACAGCAGGACCGGTTCAACTCCAGATGGCCCACGATCATAGATTTTGAATTGCATGACATCGCCTCCCACATAAAACGGTTTATCCATGTGCACCTCAAAGTGTTGGGCAAGCATTATACCTGGAATCAGCAGCAGCAGGAACGAAATACCAAAATTTAGTTTTCCCATTACCACCAATCAGGTTTAGTTATAACCGGGTCCGGTAATACCGCACAATTGCAGCACCCGGCGAAGTATTTAGAATCTATTGCCCCCCGCAGCCAACCGCATAGATTCTGTTCTTTGCTCAAGAGTCCATATTTGCCTGTGAAATTGGAAGATACCAGTCGCAACCTTATGACAGCAGCTGAAGCAGCCTGAAAATAGCCCAATACCTTTTCAGATTCATTGCGCACGTTATAGACATTACTTTGAATCGAAGCAGGGATGGCATCGAATATACTCCCGTTTTGATTGGCTACCAGATCTAGTTTTCTGTAATAATCATAGGCTTTATCGGAAATCCGGTATTGATAGACTGAATAATAATGGATCTCCATAAACCGGTAATCCGGTTCTACAGCTTCATATCCGATCTTGTAGTTTCGCAAATTATTTTCACCTATTTCCTGATTGTTGTAAATATACAGATTGCCCGGGTTGATGAATCGGGAATAATGACAGGTATAGACCGTCCTGAAAGGGTTGCAATCAGGCATAGTAGTAAATTGATAGGCACTCTGGGTGACCCATCTCAGGTAGGTATCTTTTTGGTTTTCCGGCATTGGAGTATTAATAAACAATTGGACCGCATCAATAGAAGTAGTATACCCGTCCTTACTTTTTATCGCTTCACGGTTGACCGCCCAACTTATACTATCCGGTTGTACAGCGGGGAGGATCATCTCCGGCGCACTCCGATATTCATCCCCATTCTGCAAAACTATTTTCAGGTAATAGACGGAGCCTACCGTAGCTTTAAAAAATCCTGACGGGAGAACATATTTTCCCGGGAAGGGTTCAATAAATTGCCAGGATGAGGTAGTGGATTCATGAAGGGTAACCAAAGAGTTGGTTAAAGGAACGGGGGGAATTCCGTACTTTACGGTCCTGCTCAGGTAAACAATATGATCTTCATCCAGGTTGGATATCCCTCCGTTGACTACCATCAATTCTTCTCCTTCACTGGCTACAAAGGGTATCTCCTGAATGCACCTCATCGATGCTCCAAGAAGGATAATAATTAATAAAGTGCCCCAGATCCTGGTCATCATCAAAATTGAAAATTATAGGTGATGGAAGGTAAGGCCGTTCCCAAAACAGACAGTTTATATGCTACCAGGGGTTCGTTATTGTTTCTTCTGTAAAAAATAGAAAAGGCATTGCGCCGGCTATATACATTATATACCGAAAATGTAACGCTCCCTTTGTTTTTACTGGACCGGATCGCCCCACGGGTCACGGTAAATGATATATCCAGCCGGTGATAGTCCGGGATACGATGTGCATTGCGATCGGAATAATCTAGGAAAACCCCTCCTTCCCCCAGGTAAAAATCCGCGACCGGAGCCGTTGCCGGCCTTCCGGAATTGTAGACGAAATTAAATGACCAGGACATAGTCTTCCGGACCTGCCAATCCATAACAGCATTCAGGTTGTGGGGTTTGTCAAAATTGGATGCATACCATTTACCCTTATTGATGACTTCATCCGGAAACAGACCCGGGGAACGTCTCAGACTTTTATTCAAAGTATAAGAAATATACCCTGTTGGGTTATTCTGTATTCGCTTAACAAAAACTTCCGCTCCATAGGATTTCCCCTGCACCGCAAATAATTCAGTTTCAAGATGATCATTTTTTAATAAGCGCGCAAAATCTTTATACTCCAGCAAGTCTTTGGACTTTTTGTAATACAACTCAAAGGAGGTTTCCCATTGATTGTTGTTGAAATTTTTAAAATACCCTATCGAAAAATTATCTGACCGCTGCGGAGAAAGATGATAATTGCTCAATTGCCATATATCAACAGGCGTTGCAGCAGCGGTATTGGATACCAGGTGAATATATTGGTTCACGCGATTATAACTCCATTTGATAGAACTGTTTTCTGACAATTTGTAGGCGAGGCTCACCCGTGGTTCAGGATTCTGGAAGGCTTTGATGGTTTTCCCTTTTCCAAAAGGTTTGGCTTCCACGATATTACCGGGTATCCTGGGTTTTTGTTCTTCATACAATGTCAGTAGTTCGGAGCCAGTATGCCGGAAAAAAGAATGTCTGTATCCAATGGATAAATTGAGCATACGGGTCACCCGCACCTCTTCCTGGATGTATATAGCACCCTCCTGCCCTTTTGTTTTTGGGTAAACCTCCCGGGTCGTGGAACTTTCCTCGTGGATCACTTCATACACCTCATTTTCGGGCAAATATTGAATGCCCTCCATACCAAACTGAAAACTATGGGATGGAGAAGGCTGCCAGCTTAAATTAAATTTGCCCTTATAATAAGCCAGCCCGTTTTCTATCTGATATTTTATTTTATCATCCTGGTCTATAAATTCATTTTTGTTCGTATTCCACATGATGGAGGATTGCAACAAAAGATTTGGTTTGATTTCATGCATCCAGGTGGATACAACCGACTGGGTCTGCCAACCATAACCAAAATCTCTGGCATATTTAAAATCATCTTTGCTGCTGTAGGCGGAGACTGAAAGAGAACTGCCAGGCCTGAAACGGTGATAGAGTTTGGCATTGAGGTCATAAAAATTAGCCCGGCTTTCCTTGAGGTTGGGATCCCGCACCAATTTTAATACCCAGCTGGAATACGTCATCCGGTTTCCTGCCATGAATGAAGTTTTATCCTTAATCAGGGGTCCTTCAACAAAAAGTTTAGAAGATATGGGCCCAACCCCACCATGAACCGACCACTTTTCCAGATCGGGGTCTTTTAGTTTGATATCCAGCACCGAAGATGCCCTGCCCCCAAATTGGGCGGGGATATGGCCTTTATAAAGCGTGACGGCTTTGATGGCATCGGCATTAAATGCCGAAAACAATCCCAGGACATGGGTCGGATTAAGGTAGGCAACCCCATCCTGTTGTATGAGGTTCTGATCAATATTGCCGCCCCGTACATGATATCCCCCACCTACTTCTCCGGTGTTGCTGACCCCGGGAAGGGTCAACAATGATTTGAGCACATCGGCTTCACCAAACAAGGCTGGTAAACGTTTTATTTCCTTTAAACTCAACTCAGCTACTCCTGCCTGGGCATTTTCTATCCTTCTGCCGGCATCAGCTCCAATGACCAGTTCGGGCAGCTCTATGGAGTTTTTGTATATACTCCACAACAGGCTACCCTGGCCATAAACCTTGATTTCCTGCTGAACAGGGAGATAATCATTCGACTCAATCCATATCGTATGCCAACCTATGGGCACATTTATTTCAAAGTATCCCAAGCTGTCAGAAAATTTCATTAAAGTATCCACTCTTATCAATGCCCCGGCTACCGGTGTTTCATCAGCTCCATCCTGGATTTTCCCTTGGAGGATGGCCATACCTGACCTGCTCATGGAATCAGGATGACCCAAAGTCAGGGCATTGGGTTTAGATTCCCTGCTTAATTTTTCTTTGACTACAAAATAGTTGCTAAGGTCGTTGCCACTTGCCGTGGTAAAAGTGGTCAGGATATAGAGGTACTGATTAAACTCGATCACCTGAATACCGATTGGTCCCAACAGCGTTTCCAGTATAGTTTTTACCGTTTGGGTGGAAACATTACCCGTCACCCGCCGGGTGCCCATAATATCTTCTCCGGTAGAATAAATCCGGATATTTTGTTCCTGTTCCAGATATTGGATCAGTTCATCTACGGTATTATTATTAAAACTAACGGAAAGATGTACAGGCGATTGACCAAACAAAAAGTGCTGATAGTTTACTAAAACTACCAGCACTACTAAAATTCGGAAACTAAATCTGGTGCATATCACCTTGCAGACGGGACCATAAGGTTGATGTATTGGTCAAGTCTAGGTGTAATTATAATTTCAGTCCTTCTGTTGGATTGTTTACCTGCACTGTTATCGTTAGTATCTTTAGGTGCAAATTCACCCCTGCCACCTGCGGTCAGTCGGTTGGGTTCAACACCAAATTTTTTCTGCAGCAGACGGGCTACTGAAGTTGACCTCATTACACTCAGATCCCAGTTGTCATGAATTTTGTCCGTACTGATGGGAACGTTGTCCGTATGACCTTCTATCAAAATATCGATTTCTTTGTGGTCATTGAGTACTCTAGCTACTTTGCCAAGCACGATTTCTGCTGCGGGATTGATATCATAACTGCCGGAGCGGAACAACAATTTATCGGAAATAGATACATAGACCAAACCACCACGAACTTCTACCTGGACATCCTGATCATTGACATCAGCCAAAGACCGTTTTAGGTTCATGACCAGTTGAAGATTCATGGAATCTTTTACCTGGATTTTAGTATTGAGGCCCTGGATGTACTTGGATTGCTGATTGATGGCTTCCAGCGATTTTTGCATGCTTTCTGCTCCTGATTTGCTGATTATGGACAAATCTTCCAATCGGGATAATAAGTTGGTATTGGTTTTATTGGCCATTTCCAATTGGGCTTCCAGATTTTTAATTCGGTTTTGAGCTTCCATAGCCTTGCTTTCAGACATCTGCATATCTGATTTTAATTTACTTTGCTCCTCTTGATACTTTTTCATCAATTCCGAATATTGATCCTGGCTTTGTTTGAGTTGAGTCATCAGTTGACTCTTTTCATCTGCTGTAGTATCCCGTTCCTTGGTCAGCATATCATGTTTTTTCTTGCTGACACAGGCACCTACCATTAAAACGGAAAGACATAAAGTTATTATCCTATTCATATGCGTTGGTTTTTGTGTAAATTTATAAAAATGATCTTGACTGGACAAATAGATAATAAAATGTTTGCATCTGTTTAAGAAGAAGAAAACGTATAATGAAGCACGAGAGGGTGTGGGTTGAGGAGTAATCAATTTTATTTTAATGTTTTACGGATAACTATTATTTTATATACGAACTAAACATCCTGGTTACTTTGTCTAAATAAAAATTAATATTAGTCCGGACAGATGATTCATATTGGTCTGCACACCTGGTTTGGGTTAAGAAGTTGTGTCAAATATTACCGGAGAGATTATGCATGAATTTCCACCATGTCTTTATCTGGGCACTTCGTTTTTGACTATTTTATCGCTATTCGTTTTCTTGAGTTGCAGACCTCCCGGATGAACATTATTTGAATTTGGTTCAAATTTCACCCATTCCGGGGGATCAAAT
>JAWXBI010000069.1:0-7025 GCA_034439915.1 Saprospiraceae bacterium
AATTGAAAATTGAAAATTGAAAATTGAAAATTTGCCTATTGTTTATTGACTCCTTTGAGAAAAGGAACAAACCGAAACAAACCATGGGATTCTTCTTCCCATACAGTCGCCGATTTTTTATAGATACGTTTCATGACCTGATCGTCACCTGCTCCAACGGGGATCACCAATATCCCATGGTCTTTGAGCTGGTCTATCAAGGCAATGGGCAATTCCGGTGCTCCGCAGGTCACCAGAATTTTATCATAAGGGGCGTATTTGGGTAAACCCCCGAAACCATCGCGGAGATAACACCGGATGGAGAGATATTGCATTTTTTTAAGAAAAGCAGCGGTTTGATGGTAGAGTTTTTCCTGCCTTTCAAGAGTATATACTTTAGCCCCGAGTTCATGCAAGACAGCAGCCTGATAACCGCTCCCGGTACCAATTTCAAGAATGCGGTCTCCAGGCTGCACGTCTAAAAGCATAGTCTGAAAAGCAACGGTATAAGGCTGACTGATCGTCTGATCACTGCCGATAGGAAATGGCACATCCTTATAGGCCCAGGACTCAAATCCCTTAGGTACAAAGTGATGGCGCGGTATTTTGAGCAAGGCATTCAAAATCCTTTCGTTTTTTAATCCCTTTTGTTTTAACTGTTCAATGAGGTTTTTACGCAACCCGCGGTGCCAATGGTTGTCTTCCATCATTCCGTGATCAATGGAAACAAAATCTGTAATTATCTTCTTATTCAATCTGTCTTTGTTCTATAAGGTGTAAAAATACGATATGATCGGTAGAAGGCCTTTTTATTTAAAAGAGGTTTGTAAACCCCAAAAAGGAGCGGGCAACTCCATCTGGTTTTAACTTTAAAACGTCTGGTTTTTTAACCCGGTGTTTCTTTGTTACTTTGTAAAAAATTTTTTAAGACTATGCTGAAGATTAAATTTGGAACGGATGGCTGGAGGGCTATCATCGCTGATGAATATACTGTTGACCATGTTCGCCGCGTAGCCATGGGTACGGCGCTCTGGATGAAACAACGCGGCATGACCAAGGCCGTGGTTGGTTATGATACACGGTTTGGCGGAGCCTTATTTGCCCAGGCAACAGCGGAAGTTTTAAGCGGGGAAGGCATGCTTGTTTTTCTTTCCAGTGATTATGTATCAACACCTATGGTTTCCTTAGGGGTCGCCTACCTTCAGGCGGACCTGGGGGTAGTGATTACTGCCAGTCACAACCCACCTTCTTACAACGGTTACAAGCTCAAAGCATCCTACGGAGGCCCGATGATTCCAAAAGACATCGAAGAAATAGAAAACCTGATACCGGATGAAATTCCTATAAAAAAACCGTTGACCGGAAAAATTGAAAAAACGGACCTGGAGACCATTTACGAAAATAAGGTCAGAGCTGCCTTTGATCTGCCTGCTATTCAGTCTACGGCCATGCCTTTTGCCTTTGACGCCATGTTTGGGGCGGGCCAGCGGATAATGAAAAAACTATTCCCGGATGCAATCCATATCCATTCCGATTTTAATCCATCTTTCCATGGACAGGCCCCTGAACCCATTGAGCGCAACCTGACCACGTTGATCCAAACAGTGAAAGCCAATCCGGAAATCAAATTGGGGGTAGCCAACGATGGAGATGCCGATCGTATTGGTATGACAGATGAGCATGGACAATTTGTGGATTCCCACCATTTGTTATTGCTCTTATTGTATTATCAGCATCATTTTAAAAAACAGAAAGGCAAGGTGCTGATCACTTTTTCGGTTACGGATAAAGTAAAAAAACTGGCCGAGCTTTTTGGGGTGGAGTGTCAAGTAACAAAAATCGGCTTTAAATACATCAGTGAAATCATGCTCACCACACCCATCCTGGTGGCCGGTGAAGAGTCCGGGGGTATTGCTGTTGCCGGCCACATACCGGAACGGGACGGAGTGTGGGTAGCACTGACCATACTTGAATTTATGGCCAAGTCAGGGAAATCCCTGACTGAACTGATAGGGGAGGTATATTCAATGGTCGGAGCTTTTAAATGCGACCGGGACGATCTGCATCTCCAGGAAGCTCAGAAACAAGCTATCATCAAAGCGTGTCAGGATAAAAGCTACACCTCTTTTGGTGATTATAAGATTCTGGGTATGGAAGATATGGACGGATATAAATTTCATTTTGCTTTTGATGAATGGGTTATGGTCCGTCCATCGGGCACTGAGCCCGTGTTGAGGGTTTATGCCCAGGCTGCCGACAGCCAAAAAGTCAGAAAATTGTTAGATGCCGCAAGATCTACCTTGCTGGGGTAAACTGGTGTGCAAAACTAAAAAGGCTTTATCTTGAAGAAAAATAAATCGTTGGTTGTCTCCACCAACCGGATAACGGTATGAATTAAATGATTAACATGAAATATACAATCAGATTTTGGATAGCCGTAGTGTTTATCCTCGGATGGACGGTAGTCAGGACACAAGATACCCTGTTCGTCGTCAAAGGATTTGCCATCGGGGCTCCTAAGCCGGCAGAGGTAGACCGTTTTATTAAATTTATTGATGATGAATTAGGCCCCCG
Organism: Saprospiraceae bacterium; assembly: GCA_034439915.1. Classification (GTDB taxonomy): domain Bacteria; phylum Bacteroidota; class Bacteroidia; order Chitinophagales; family Saprospiraceae; genus JADJLQ01. The sequence goes on from JAWXBI010000069.1 coordinate 2,554, forward strand.
CAAAGTCAATACGCTCATTTTAAGGGTTGATTATAATTTTCAGTATAAGTCACATCCCGAATTGAGGGATTCCATTGCGTTATCCGCAGGAGATGTAGATCGGATGGTTGCCGTTTGTCAGAAACATACTATCCGAATCATTCCACAGATCAACCTTCTCGGTCATCAATCCTGGGCAAACAAAACGGGGAAATTACTGGAGGTTTATCCCCAGTTTGATGAGACACCTCATGTACTTATGCCTGAAAAATATAAATGGCCCAACCCGGATGGACTTTATTGTAAAAGTTATTGTCCTTTACATCCGGATGTCCATGGAATAGTTTTTGATCTGGTCGATGAGCTCTGCGACCAATTCAAAGCCGATGCTTTCCATGCTGGGATGGATGAGGTCTTTTATATCGGTGATGAAAAATGTCCCAGGTGCAGGGGAATAGATAAAGCGGAACTCTTTGCAGGTGAAATCACCACGATCCGCAATCATCTTAAATTAAAAAACCGCGAACTCTGGATTTGGGGGGATCGTTTGATTGACGGCAGAAGTACCGGCATAGGTTTATGGGAAGCCAGTTTAAATTATACTCATCGGGCTATTGATATGATGCCCAAAGATGTGGTGATTTGTGACTGGCATTATGAAAGACCTGATCAGACGCCTGTTTATTTTGCCATGAAGGGATACCGGGTAGTGACCTGCCCCTGGAACCGTTCAAAGGTCGCTTTATCCCAAGCAGAAGATATTGCCAAATGGCGAAAAACAGCAACCAAAGAAATGAAACCCCGTTATTATGGAATGGTGCAGACGGTTTGGTCCGGGCCCAGCCAATTTATAGATGGTTTTTATGGAATCAAATCCAACTCCACCAATCCCATTAATAATCCAACCAATCCAAATGTCACTTCTGCCTGGGAAACCTTTAAAGTTTTGTATTCAAAAATGGATGAATTGGAAACGGGTAAAAAATAAAACAATAAAGAACATAATTGTACCATTTTCTTCTCCGAACCAAACAATACGGAATAACAATTATGGTATAAAAGATCGGGGTAATTCTTATAACTATTTAATCTTTGCTTCCGCTTATTTATTGTGAATTTCCAATCTTTGTTCCAATATTGAGAACTTGAATAGGTATGCAAAAAATTAGTAGCTATTTCGTTGCCCTCTTGTCGATAGGGTTGTTCTGGCAATGTAAATCCATTAAGGTCCAGGAATATTTTGCTAATAAACAAAATGTTGCCTATATGGGCCGGGCAGTATACGATGATCAACAAGGGCTGATACTGGTCAGTTCAGCTTCTTGCGCACAACTATATTTCACCGGGGATAGTTGCAAATTTGGTGTTAAAGATTTAGTTCCGGGTGATGACTATAGTTACATTATTTACGAATTGGATGGAAAAGTTAAACACAAAATCAAAGTAAGCGGAGATCAGGAGCAATGGGTATCAGTAAACACCGAACGAAAGGCAGATCAGCATATCCTCAAAGTATTTAAAATTACCGAAGCTCAAACGGGTAATCTGGCGATCACCAGGATTATTGGAGAGGGTATAAAACCCGCAGTGGATACTTTCCACAAAATCAAAATTGAGTTTATTGGTAATTCGATCACCTGTGGCATGGGTTCTGATACGGTGGATATACCATGCGGCCAGGGTAAATGGTACGATCAGCACGATGGGTATAATTCATTCGCTGCCCGTATCGGCAGGAATGTAAAAGTACAGTATATGCTGAGTGCTGTTTCCGGTATTGGAATTTACAGGAACTGGAACACGGACGGTCCCACTATGCCGGAAGTATACGAATCCACCTACCTGAATAAAGACAGCCTAAGTCGTTGGGATTTTTCTTTATTTCAACCCAATTTAGTCAGTATATGTCTTGGAACGAATGATTTTTCTGATGGAGATAGTAAAAGTCCACGTGCCCCGTTTGATTCCTCTGCTTTTGAAAAAGCCTACTTGAATTTTATCAATTCCCTATATACCCATTATCCTGCTACTCAGGTCTTATTGCAGACCAGCCCCATGCTCTCTGGTGCTAAATCTGATTTATTATACCGAAGTTTAGTCAGGATATCAGAACAAGCCAATGAAAATTTCCCAAATAGAAAAACAGTAGAAATATTTCGTTTCGATCCAATGATCCCTGCTGGCTGTAGTTATCATCCCGCGGCACAGGACCACGATCGGCTTGCGTTTGAATTGGCCGCTTTTATCAACCCAATTGTCAATAAACTCAAAAATGAAATTAAGTAGTCTGATTTTAACCGAATTCTTCTTCTTCATAAGCTCCTGCATTTCTATATCCGTAGCTCAGACATCTTCAGTCATTCCACTTTTTAATAATAAAGATCTAAACAATTGGGATACCTATATCGGCCCTGGTTTGGACTCAACAGGTAAACACAGAATGGAAGTTCCTGCCCATGGAATAAATCAGGATCCGTTAAAAGTATTTAGTGTAGTGAACGTGGATGGAAAACCCGCTATCCGGATTTCTGGTGAACGATTTGGAGGATTATCTACCAAAGAAGCGTATTCAGATTATGTGCTGCGTTTTAAGTTTAAGTGGGGCAAACTTAAATGGGCTCCAAAAGTCAAAGCTAAAATGGACAGTGGTATCTTATATCATGCCGTTGGACCACATGGAGTAGATTGGGGTTTTTGGATGCGGTCCCAGGAATTTCAGATTCAGGAAGGGGATTGTGGCGATTATTGGGGTTTAGATGGGGCTTCATTCGATATACCATCTTCCAAAAATATAAAAGGAGAATACCAATATGATGCTCAGGGAACCTTTCAGACATTTAACAACGACAATACGATTGGGCGGCACTGTATTAAAAGTATGAATGGAGAATTTTCTACCGGCCAATGGAATACGGTGGAATTGTATTGCCATGGCGACACCGCGGTACATGTGGTCAACGGAAAGACCAATATGGTATTGTATCGTTCCCGACACATCAAAAATGGTGTTGAAACTCCGCTGACCCGTGGTAGAATTCAGATTCAATCGGAAGGGGCTGAAATCTATTATACCGATATTACGCTGAGCCCTATCCGGGTGATTCCGATGAGCGTGTTACCGGCTCGTTCTAAATGATTACCCATCAACTTATGCCTACCATTACTCACATAATTACCAAAGACATCCGCTTTCCTACCAGTAAAAACCTGGATGGATCCGATGCGGTCAACAAAGACCCCGATTACTCTGCTGCTTACGTGATTTTATATACTGATCAGCCCGGGCTGGAGGGTCATGGACTGACTTTTACAACCGGCCGGGGCAACGAACTCTGTGTAGCAGCCATCAAGTCATTGTCCTATTTAGTTGTGGGTCGTTCGCTGGATTCAATCACTGCTGATTTTGGAAATTTTTGGGCCCTGCTCACCAGGGGGGATAGTCAATTGCGATGGCTGGGGCCGGAAAAAGGGGTTATTCACCTGGCTACAGCGGCCCTCATCAATGCCGTATGGGACTTGTATGCCAAAGTGGAAGGAAAACCGTTGTGGAAATTGTTGTATGATATGTCCCCTGAGCAATTGGTTTCCTGCCTCGACTTTTCCTATCTGACTGATGTTATGGGCCAGGAAGAAGCAGTGCAACTTTTGAGGGCAGCTCAGCAGAATAAAACGGAAAGGCTGGCACAATTGAAGATTAAAGGATACCCTGCTTATACTACCTCAGCCGGTTGGTTGGGATATTCGGATGAGAAATTGAGAAGGTTATGTCGTCAGGTACTAGCTGAAGGTTGGTCTTATCTTAAAATGAAAGTTGGTTCTGACCTGAGTGATGATATTCGCCGGGCGCGGATCATCCGCGAAGAAGTTGGTGAATCCTTTAACCTGATGATGGATGCCAATCAAAAATGGGAAGTAGATGAAGCCATTCCCTGGATGCATGCCCTTTCGGAATTTAATCCCTGGTGGATTGAAGAACCTACCAGCCCGGATGATATCCTTGGTCATAAAAAAATCAAAGAAGCTATTTCGCCTATACGGGTGGCTACCGGTGAACACGCACACAATCGGGTGATGTTTAAACAGTTTATTACGAGCGGCGCTTTTGATTTTTGTCAAATCGATACCTGCCGGCTGGGTGGGATCAATGAAGCCCTGGTCGTGTTTTTATTGGCCGCAAAATATAAGATACCTGTTTGTCCTCATGGTGGTGGAGTCGGATTGTGTGAATATGTCCAGCATTTGTCCATGTTTGATTTTCTTTCTATTTCGGGTAGTACTGAAAACCGCATCCTCGAATATGTTGATCATTTGCATGAACACTTTATTGATCCTGTAAAAGTAACTCAGGGTGCCTATCATCTGCCTGAAATGGCGGGTTGCAGCATCGAGATGAAAAAAGAAAGCCTGGAAGATTTTGAGTTTCCCGGGGGAAAAGAATGGAGATGAGTAGATGGTGATCAGTAATCAGTAGGTCAGTAGGTCAAGTAGACCTG
>JAWXBI010000070.1:0-6728 GCA_034439915.1 Saprospiraceae bacterium
TAAACGACTGGGTGAATTCAGGTCTCAATCCGGGGCCTATGCCTGGAAAAGCCTATTGAAATCAGGTGCAGTGGTGACCAATGGAACCGATACTCCGGTTGAAGATGTAGATCCACTGGCTTCTTTTTATGCTTCAGTGACCAGGAAACGCGCGGACAATGGCCTGACTTTTTTTCCGGAGCAACGGATGACCAGGTCCCAGGCTATACATTCCTATACGCTGGCAGCCGCTTACTCAGGCTTTGAGGATCAGATTAAGGGATCCCTCACTCCTGGCAAATGGGCCGATTTTATTATGCTGTCCAATGACTTGATCCATTGTCCCGATACGGCAATCCTGAACACGCAAGTCCTTAAAACCTGGGTAGGGGGCAAACTATTATATTCAGTAGAGTAAATACTTTTGCGGATTTGAATCAGGAGGTAAATCCCGGCCTTTTACTAAACCCGAATCGGTAAACTATTTTCCTGGCTGACTAACTCTAAGACTCTTCTCCTTCGCACTTTGATTACAACAACAGCCGGATTACAACCGGCACTGAAGCCGTTGGTCATCATCAAACTCCACAGAAATTGGTTTTTCATTTCTCAACATATCCAGGATCTGCTCAAATTGCCATTGGTAAAAGTAGAAAGCAAAATGTTTAGCCCCATGCCGCTTGGCTTTTTGGAGTTCAGCCTGTGGATCGAGCTCAAACCAAATATGACATTTGGCACCGGATTCACCTTTTATGAGCAAGTTGGATTTGCTTCCTGATTTACGTGAAGACCAGTGATAAAATTCATAAGAAGTCGCAGTAAAAGATTCTTTCATAAAGAGCCAAAATTAAAAGTTAAATCTAGTCAAATTGCAAACGAGTTAGAAAAGTCAGGTTCCAAAAAAATTATTTTGGAGATATTATCCGGTACACCTGTCTAAGTTTGATTCCTTGCTATCATTTCAGCGGATTAAACCCTATTTTTGCGGGTCATGTCTGAAAAAATGGGGTCTGGGTTGGCTGAAGAAGAATATATCGAGGTGATTGGCGCCCGCGAACACAACCTGAAGAACATCGATATCCGTATCCCCAGAAATCAATTAGTAGTGATAACAGGTTTAAGCGGAAGTGGCAAGTCATCCCTTGCTTTTGATACTATTTATGCAGAAGGCCAACGCCGGTATATGGAGACCTTTTCTTCGTACGCCAGGCAGTTTATTGGCAATATGGAAAGGCCTGACGTAGAGTTAATTACAGGTCTGAGCCCCGTGATTTCTATAGAACAAAAAACAAGTGGCTGGAACCCTAGATCTACGGTAGGAACGATTACTGAAGTATATGATTTGTTCAGGCTTTTATTTGCCAGGATTGGGGAAGCCTTCAGTTATGCCAGCGGCCAAAAAATGGTCCGGTATAGTGAAGCCCAGGTGATTGATCATATCCTAACCGTTTATCAGGAACAAAAAATCGTCTTGTTGGCACCCATTATCAGGGGAAGGAAAGGCCATTACAGGGAGATTTTCGAGCAGGCGCGCAAACAAGGATACAGCAAAGTCAGGGTTGATGGCACTATGATGGACCTTAAGCCCGGAATGCAAGTTGACCGCTATAAAGTCCACGATATTGAAGTGGTTATTGACAGGATTCAGGTCATGAATAACAAAAGGGATCGGCTGGCCTCTTCAGTTCAGTTAGCCATGAAAATGGGAAATGGTCTTTTGATGGTGGAAAATGAAACGGGAGATGTAGTTCCCTATAGTCAAAACCTCATGGATCCCGAATTTGGGATTTCCTATGAAGATCCTTCTCCCAATACCTTTTCCTTCAACTCCCCTTATGGAGCTTGTCCCAGTTGTGATGGTTTAGGCAAATTGCATCAGGTCGATATGGATAAAGTAATTCCTGATCCGGAGAAAAGTATAAATGATATTGGGATTGCCCCTTTAGGCGAAGTCCGGGAAAATCTGACTTTCCAGCAGATGAGAGCCATTTCAAAAAAATATGGATTCACCTTCAGCACCCCGGTGAATAAAATACCCAAAAAAGCCCTGGACATTATATTGTATGGAGGAGACGATAGTTTTGAAGTAAAACCCAATTACGCCCAGAATGAATTTATATATAACCTGGGCAGGGAAGGACTGTTTAATATGCTGATCCGCTGGCATAGAGACAGCACCAGCGAAAAGATCCGTCAATGGGCTGAGGATTTTATGACCATCAGTGAATGTCCTGAATGTCAGGGTGCCCGGCTGAAAAAAGAAGCCTTGCATTTTAAGATTGCCGGAAATAATATTTCGCAGCTGGCGGAAATGGATTTATCAGATCTGAGCAAGTGGTTGGTTGACAATGAACCCCATTTATCCCCCCGTCAACAACAAATCGGCCAGGATGTGATAAAAGAAATCAAACTGAGGGTGAAGTTTTTATTACATGTAGGGCTCGATTATTTGAGTATGAACCGGTCTGCCAATTCGTTGTCCGGCGGTGAGTCCCAACGGACCCGGTTAGCCACCCAAATTGGGTCTCAGCTCACAGGGGTCACCTATATTTTGGATGAGCCCAGTATTGGACTGCATGCCAGGGATAATCAACGATTGATCCAGGCATTAAGAGAATTGAGGGATATAGGCAATTCCCTGATCGTGGTAGAACACGATAAGGAGATTATGCTGGCATCCGATTATCTCATTGATCTTGGCCCGGGCGCTGGTTCTCACGGTGGTGAAATAGTGGCATTTGGCAAACCGGTAGACTTTCTTACTAAACCTTCCATGACAGCCGATTACCTGAGTGGCAGGGTTAATATTGCCATTCCGTCAAAAAGGAGGAAAGGGAATGGGTTGCGAATTCAATTGTCAGGTGCTTCCGGTCATAATCTTCAGAAAGTCAATGTAAAAATTCCTTTGGGCACTTTTATTTGTGTTACCGGGGTCAGTGGAAGCGGTAAGAGTAGCCTGATCAATGAAACGCTTTATCCCATATTGCGTAAGTATTTTTATGGTAGCATACAGAAACCTCTCCCATACGACAAAATTGAGGGAATAGATCACATCGATAAAGTGATCGAGATTGATCAATCGCCGATAGGGAGGACTCCCAGGTCCAATCCAGCTACGTATACAGGTGTTTTTACGGATATACGAAATATTTTTACCGGATTACCGGAATCCAAAATCAGGGGTTATAAGGCCGGCCGATTTTCATTTAATGTGAAGGGAGGCAGGTGCGAGACTTGTGAAGGGGGCGGAATGCGGGTGATTGAAATGAATTTTTTACCGGATGTTTTAGTGGAATGTGAGACATGTCTGGGTCGCCGTTACAATAGGGAAACGCTCGAAATCCTGTACAAAGGGAAAAATATCAGCCAGGTTTTAGATATGAGGGTTGAGGAAGCTATGCATTTTTTTGAACCGGTCCCCAATATTTTCCGGAAAATGAAAACCTTAAGTGAAGTGGGTTTGGGGTACATTTCATTGGGACAGCAGGCAACAACGTTGTCTGGGGGAGAAGCACAGCGGGTAAAGTTATCGGAGGAATTGTCCAAAAGAGATAGTGGAAATACCTTATATATTTTGGATGAACCGACAACGGGTTTACATTTTGCTGATATTCAACATCTTGTCGATATATTGAATCGGTTGGTAGACCGGGGAAATACCGTCTTGGTGATCGAGCACAATATGGATGTGATTAAAGTAGCGGATTATATAATTGATATGGGACCTGAAGGCGGAAAATATGGGGGAAAGTTGGTTTCGACCGGTACTCCGGAAGAGGTAATTAAGTTAAAACAAGGACTGACTGCACGATATTTACAGTCGGAGCTTAAATAAATTTTAAATAAAATAAAATAAAATAGCTAAATATTCGACTGAATACTTTAACTTTGGCTCCGTAAAAAGAAGGCCCGGCTCACGAGAACCAGGCCATTTCAAATTACCCTTTATACTAAATTACTTTTTACCCTTTATACTAGTATTTAAGTTACCCTTTATACTAGTTTTTGTTTTTTATACCCTATTAGCGGTACATCGATACCACTTGAGCAACCTCTTGATTTTTAGGCATTTGTTGCCATTCGTTTTGATTTTTCAGCACCGGAAGGTATTCCACCATAGTGGTAAAAACCTTGGCGATATCCTGCATGTCTGATTTTAATCTTTCCAGGTGTGCTCCTGATGCTCTGTCGGTTTGAATATCAGCGACCATATCTAAAAGTTGGTCTATAGAGCGCCTTTTATAATATTTTACCAATTTCTCCATTACAGTCCATAAGTTGGTTTCTGCACGGAAAAATTCCTTTCGTTCTCCTTTTTTATGGGCTTTGTAAACCATTTCAAAGTCCATCAGAGTATGTAAGACCATGTTTACATTTCCGCGGGACATATGAAGTTCATTCATAATATCCTCTGCAGAAAGAAGCTCATTTCGAATGAGTAACAAGGCATAAACTTGTGATTCAGAACGACTTACACCCCAAATACTAGACATAAGGCCCCAAGCTTCTACAAATTTTTGATTGGTTTCTGTGCAGGTCATTCTGGTTATTACTATTTGATTATTAGAATCCGTCTGGTGTAGACACTACTCCAAAGAAACATAAGATTGCGTTGATAATATCTTTCATAAACTGTTGGTATTATGAAACAAATTTACCGGCTAACCTTTATGCTAATTCTATCACATTCATGTGATTTAGGACGCAGTGTTTTTTTAATTTTTAATTTTTTAAAAAATAACTATTTGGCTCTCAATACTATACAATAAATAACTCACCAAATATTAAAGTTTTATTATATCTGATTTATTACTACATGCCAAAAGTAAAGCGGAAAAGAATTGGTTTTATATCTAAATTTAGTAATTCAAGACGCAAGAAATCATCAAAAATTTAAATACAATAAAATTAATATGCTGATAATCAATTATTTACTATCTTGATCATAAGTTAATTATAATATGCTGGACGAAATAAAATCATTGGTAGAGTTTGTAAATAAGTGCAAAGTGCAGCATTTAGAAATTTTCACACGCGAAGATTTTAGTTCCAAGAAATCGAAGATGGGAAGATTATTCGAGGAAATCAAAACCAAAGAATTTGAAAATAAAGAAGAACTGAAAGCAGCGTTGTACGGTGATGCAGCATTAGGGTTTGGATTTGAAAAACTCTTTACCCGATTTCAGGAAAAACTGGCAAACACCCTGTTTTTTATCGATACCCGGACCGCATGGTTTAGCGAAAGGGCTATAGCGTATTATAATTGTTCGAGGAGGTCATATATAACCAGAATTTTATTGGAAAGGGGGTTAAGAAAATTTGCCATTTCATTGGTTGAAAAGACCCTGTCCACCACACTCAAGTATGAATTTACAGATCTGAGTCTGTTTTTTTTAAGAACCTTAATGCGGCACTATAGTACAACAAGTGTAAATTTTAAAAAATTTATAACCTATAAAAACAATTACATTTTACAACAAGAAAATATTTCTAAAGAACTAACCCTGGAAATAATGATGGACAACATTGCCTATGAAAGCAATGAAATCAATTTAAAGGAAAAAATAATTAAGGAAAACGAATTATTGGAATCGATCCGGTATTCGAACCAATGTTTGGAGGGGGATCCTTCTATCGACACGATTATTGCCGCTTCAAAAATCCTACTCTACCATTTTCAAAAAAATAAAAAATACGATGAGTATAAAAACACCACGATTGATGTCATACAGAAAATAAAATTAAAGCCGTTTAAGTCTATCGTTACTTTAGAATCCTTAATTGCCGCTCAATTAACGATTACGTCAATCAATAAGGACTTTGAAACCGCAGAATTAATAAGGAAGGAGTATTTTACGGAGATTAATATTGGAAATTTTAACTGGTATGTTATAAATATGTATTATGTATTCACCATGATGCATTCATTGGTTTTTCAAAAGGCCTATGAAATTGTAGCTGTTACGATGGGCCATAAAACGTTCGATAAACAACCACCAGTTATAAAAGAAGCTTTTTTAGTGTTTAATGCCTACATTCAATTTTTGGTTAGGTTAAAGGTGGTTGAGCCTATTGACGGTTCTGAGTTCAGATTGAACAAGTTTCTCAACCAGGTCCCGGAATATTCCAGGGACAAACAGGGTATTAATATTCCGATCCTATTAATCCAAATCCTTTTTTTTCTGGTTGAGAAAAAGCATAATAAAATAATTGACAGGATGGAATCATTAAACCTTTATGCCTATCGCCATCTTAAAAAGGATGATTCTTTCCGCTCCCAATGTTTTATCAGGATGTTATCTGAACTGGTTAAGGCGGATTTTAAAAGAAAGGGAACTGTATTCAGAACAGAGAAGATATTGGTTAAAATGAAAGCCGTGTTATTTGAAAACTTCCCCGGGTCTACTGAAATTGAAATAATCCCATACGAACATCTATGGAAAATTGTACTTAATCAACTAGAATAAATCACGATGCTTTTAATTATATAAATCTAAGACATTATATTATTATTATTATTCGGATGGATATAAATAAAGAAATACCAACATTTTTAATTTGACACATTATTCCTTTTAGATTTTAATATTTCAGAAAAACCTAATTTTAATAGTATAATCTTTTGATTATCTAAGTGTATTAAACCTCTGGGGATTTTTAATTTGGCTTGATCTAGTCTTCTTTGGAATGTTCGAAGACTAAATCCTAATAGATTTGCCATTTGACTTTTCGTCATAGCTGAATGGTTA
>JAWXBI010000071.1:0-10275 GCA_034439915.1 Saprospiraceae bacterium
GTCTTATAATCGCACCAGCGCCATTTCATGGCTATGGAATTGAAATTTGACGACAGTAATTCTTCGATCAAAACATCACAGCTTATAATCGCACCAGCGCCATTTCATGGCTATGGAATTGATATTAGTATACCTTTAAAAAACAAAAAGGGCTGCCCCTGCTTATAATCGCACCAGCGCCATTTCATGGCTATGGAATAGAAATGGACCATTACGGCAGGTACTAAAATTAAATACCTTACCTAATCAGACAAGCTCAGCCACTCATCTTCCCTGGCAGACAACTGAGTTTCAAGTTCTTTCAGTTCCGCCGTCCACTTGATCAGATCTTCAGTGATGACACTGGGTTGATCAAACCGGTTCTGAATTTCCTTTTTTTTCTGATTCAATTGAGCCAGTTGTTTTTCTATTCGGCGCAGGTATTTTTGTGTTTCCCGGTCTTGTTTGGAAACGCTGGCCGGAAGTCCCTCTCTGGGCCGGAGGTCATCGTAGAGTTTAGCCTGTTGCTCCAGACGGTATTGGGTGTAGTTTCCATTGTAATCGCGGATATACCCATCCCCCTCAAATATGAATAAATGGTCTACCACCTTATCGAGGAAAAAACGGTCATGGGATACGATCAGCAGGCATCCCGGATATTCGGCCAGGTATTCTTCGATCACCTGGAGGGTAAAGATGTCCAGGTCGTTGGTCGGTTCATCCAAAATCAGGAAATTGGGTTGTTGCATCAATATGGTCAGAAGATATAACCTTCTTTTTTCACCTCCACTGATCTGGCTGACATAGACCTGTTGTTTTTTGCGGTCAAACAGAAAACGCTCGAGCAATTGGGCCACCGCGATCACCGATCCATCCGGTTGTTTCCAGTTATCCGCGATGTCCCGGACGACTTCAATCACCCGTTTATCTCCGTCCAGATAGAGCCCCGCTTGTTCGTAATAAGCAAATTTTACAGTAGATCCGGTGACGATCTTGCCGTGATCGGGTTGGATCCTGCCCATGAGGATATTGAGCAAGGTCGACTTTCCTATCCCATTCGGGCCCACTATTCCTATGCGTTCGCCTTTTTTAAACATATAGTGAAAATCCTTTATCAGGGAGACCCCGTTGAACGATTTATTAATGTAATGCAATTCAAGGATCTTCGAACCTAAACGGGAAGACGAAAAATCCAGTTTTAATCGCTGTTCGGCCCTGCTCTGGCTGAGTGCAGTCGAAATGACGTCAAACTGATCGACCCGGCTTTTGGCTTTGGTGGTTCGGGCTTTGGGCTGCCGCCTCACCCAATCCAGTTCTTTGCGGTAGAGTTGTTTGAGCTTATCGTGCCGGATCTGGTCATTCTCCAGCATGTGTTCTTTTTTCTCCAAAAAAGCGGAATAATTGCCCTTATACCGAAAGAGTGAGCCCTGGTGCAATTCCAAGATTGTATCACATACATTATCCAAAAAATAACGGTCGTGTGTCACCATCAAAACGGTCAATGATTCCTGGCTGAGCCATTCCTCCAGCCATTCTATCATATCGAGGTCAAGGTGATTACTCGGTTCATCCAGGATGATCAGGTCGGCCTGCATGAGTAAGACATGAGCCAGGGCCAGTCTTTTGACCTGTCCGCCGGAAAGGGTTTTTACTTTTTGTTCGAGATTTTGAAGGTTGAGTTTATACAGGATCTCCTTGACACGTGCTTCGACATCCCAGGCTTTGTGAAGGTCCATCTGGTGCATGGCCTCTTCGAGCATCCTGGGTTGATCGGCGGCATGCAATTGGGCCAGTTCATAATTTCTGACGGCCCTGACCCCGGCAAGGTCTGAATCCAGAATACTATCGATCACCGAGGATTCCGGGTTAAAAGAAGGATCCTGATCTAAGAATGCTATTTTTATGTTTTTAGCAATCAGATAACTGGCTGATTCGCCTTCTGGTTTATCTATACCGGCTATCATACGAAGCAAGGAACTTTTACCACTGCCATTGGGCGCGATCAAAGCGATTTTTTCGCCTTTGTTGATCATCAGGGAAATATCCCGAAACAGGATTTTTTCCCCAAATGATTTATTGGCGTGTTCAAGGGTAAGGTAATGCATCTGGGCGCAAAGATAGACTTTCAATAGGCGTCTGACGAAATGCAGGAAATTGGTAATTATATGACAAATAAGACCTGGAAAGTTTAATACTTTCATAACCAGCGTAAAAAACCTGTCCGACTTGGCCAGGCGGGCTTCCAGGTCTAGTTTTATAATAATTTCCCATTTTTTATAAACCTGCAGTCTGTCAAATACCCCCTTTCAACCTTATTGAATACGATGCTGTTAAGTTTAATAATCTTGTAATTATTCTTTCCTAAAAAGATTCATCTCCATTGACCCATTCGTTCTAATACCAAATCATTTATTATATATGAAACCAATGTTACAAACCATTAAAAGAATTGTACCCTTGATTCTGTTGGGCAATCCCCTGGATGGCCTGGAGTCAAAACACTGTCAACTTTACGCTTAAAGGGCACGTGGATGATGATACCGGTGAACCCCTGATCGGTGTCTCCGTTTTACTGGAAGGCACTACGCTCGGGACTATCACGGATATCGAAGGTGATTTTGAGCTCAGAGGAATTTACCAATCCGGTTCTTACGATCTGATCCTGAGTTATATAGGTTACAAAAACCTGGTCCAGTCTGTTACCCTGCGAGAAGGAGAAATTATTCTGGGGAGTTTTGTCTTAGCCCAGGATGCTACCAATCTCGACGAAATCCTTGTCGTAGGTTCAACCCTCAAACAAAGCCGCCGTGAGCTGGGCAATTCAATCACTGCCATCAACGCTGACCAGCTTAAGAACACTGGAAGCAGCAATATCCTCAGCTCGCTCCAGGGTAAAGTTCCCGGGGCTCAGATTTCGCAGAATTCTGGTGATCCAGCGGGGGGTATAACGGTCCGCCTGAGAGGAGTAAAATCGATCCGCGGAAATTCCGACCCCCTTTATGTCATCGACGGGGTAGTCGTTTCCAATTCATCGGCAAACGTATCCCAGACCGCTCTCGGCAATCAGGTGGGCGATGCGGTAATAGGAACCAATCGCCTGGCTGACCTCAATCCCTCGGACATTGAAAGCATCAACGTTTTGAATGGTGCTGCTGCGGCCGCAGTTTATGGTTCGCGAGCCAACAATGGTGTAGTCATCATCAACACCAAAAGAGGAAAAGCGGGAAAACCCCAGATCACACTGAATACCTCTTTCAATGTGAATGAATTGAGAAAAAAAGTTTTCATTACCACCTATCCCAAACAATTTGGTTTTGCCAACCTGCGTCTGCATACGATTGGCGCTCCTACAGCGGCTCAGATCACTGCCAACCCCGGTACCACGGTGAGCGGAATTTTCCGTGATGGAACTACTACTAACCTCGCCACCAATCTGGTCGACGTAACGCGTTACGATTACCAGGACGAGATTTTTCAAACTGCAACCGGGACTGATAATTCAATTTCCATCAGCGGTGGCTCTGAAAAATCAAAATATTTTATGTCAATGGGTTATATGAAAAATGAAGGCATTATTAAAGGAACAGATTTTAACCGGTACAATGCCAGAGCCCGCATCGATCAGCGCCTGACGGATTGGGCTAAGGTATCCATAGGCCTCACCTATACTAATAGTTTGTCCAATGAAAAGGCCAACGGAAATGTGTTTTACAGCCCGATCAACAGCGTCAATATCACCAACAATATTTACGATATTAATCTGCGTGATCCTTTTGGCAATTTAAAAGCAGTAGATCCCACCCGTGTAAATCCCCTGACCACCATCGAAGCTATGCAATTTAAACAACGGGTAAACAGGACCATCAATGACTTGCAGGTCAACATCACCCCCATCCAAAACATGAGCATTGACTGGGTCGTAGGTATAGACGCATTTAATCAATTGGGGACTAATTTTATTCCCGCTTATCCATATCAGGCTGACGCCGGCCTTCCCGCTGAACGATATCCCTTCGGATATACCTCTAATGTCAATGCGGTCACTTCTCAATTTAATAGCGACCTCAATATCAGCTACGAGTATAAAATCACCCAGGACCTTAAAGTGAATGCTGTCGCCGGGACCAATTACCAGTACCGGCGGTCAGATTTTTCCAGGGCCAGCGGTGAAAATCTCATCCCTTTTATTGAAACGGTCAATGGAGCCGCAAGCACCACTGTAGGAGCTGGATATGGCGTCGGCCAGTTCAGCCTGAGTGGAATATTTGGACAGGCTACCTTCGGTTATAAAAACCTGGCTTATCTCACCGGTGCTGTACGCAGAGATGGAGCCAGCCCTTTTGATAAAAGCCAAACCAATCAGATCTATCCTAAAATCAGCGGAAGTTTTATTCTCTCCGATTTGTGGAGCAAATCCACTTTAGCAAAAAACTTAAGCACTGCCCGGGCTCGTTTTTCCTGGGGCGAATCAGGAGGTCTGACCGCAGTGGGTGACTACGATCGATTTTGGAGGTTTTCTTCTGTACCCTATTTAGGCAGAAGCACGTTTTTACCCAGCTCTACCCTCGCCAACATCAACCTTAAGCCCGAACGCATGACGGAAGTGGAAGGTGGGATAGATCTGGGCCTGCTCAACAATAAAATCAACCTGGGGATTACCCTTTATAAACAAACGATCAATGACTTGGTAGTCAACCGTCAGGTAGCCTCCTCCAGCGGAGGTACAGGGACCATTGACAACGTAGGGATTATGGAAAACAAAGGCATTGAAATTGCCCTGACGGCCAACGCTGTAAAATCCAAAAATTTTAATTGGGAGGTAACCTTACTGTATAATAAAAATAAAAACAAGGTAGTCAAACTGGGGAGCCCCACCGTTGCTCTGGCCAATTCTGGCGGGGCTCCGGTGTTTTTGATTGAAGGTCAACCTGCTTCTGTGTTTTATGGATTTTTCTATGCTCTTAACGAAAATGGCGAATATCTACTGACGAGCCAAAACCTTCCCCAGCGTGAAACAGGTGTCCAAAATTCTGTAACTACCTACACTACCCAACGTAAAGCCGACGGCCAACCCAGCGGTGCTTTTCTTCGTAAGATCATAGGTGATCCAAACCCGGATTGGACTGGTTCTTTAGTTTCTAATATCTCTTATAAAAGACTGGGATTCCGGTTTTTATTGGATGCTGTCCAGGGCGTTGAAGTTTTTAATGCAGACAAACGAACACGGAACAATGTCGGGATTGGTGATATAGCCGAAGCTGAAATGCGAGGTACCCTTCCCCGCGGTTATGTGTTTTCTCTGGTCAATATAGAGGAATACCGGGTGGACGATGGTTCATTTGTAAAATTACGCGAAGTCGGACTGACTTATATGTTGCCCAAACTGACTAAAGGATTGGAAAACCTGACCATCTCCCTTGTGGGTCGTAATTTATTTTCATGGGACAATTACAGTGGTTTTGATCCGGAAACAAATGCCGGTGGAAACAGTGATTTATTGCGCAGTATTGACTTTGGGAACGTACCGATTCCCAGGACTTATCAACTGCAGTTAACCGCTAATTTTTAATAACATCCTATCACAACTAAATTCTAGTAAAAATGAAAAATAAGATAATTAGATATAGCCTGGCAATATGTTCATTGGTTTGTCTCAGTTCCTGTGAAAATGAATTCCTGGACCCTTCAGCTGCCAGCGAGACCCAGGTGATCAACAATATCACCGGGTTAATAGCCCTGGCCAACGGACTGCCATACCGATATTCAGTAGGCCGGGCCAGTCTTGGATATACTATGCCCGTAGCCAGCGGACTTTCAACCAAAGAGTTGCGGGTACTTAATGCAGGTAATGCAGACGAAGATTTTTTGGAAAAAGGAGGAGCTAATGTCCAGGGCAACAACAGTCTCGTCCGTAATATCTGGGAACAAAGCAACCTGATCAAAGCCAATGCAGACATTATATTAAAGAACAGCGAAAGTATCACGGATCCCGGCACCAAGAGTGGATTACAATCTTTTGCCAATTTATTCAAAGCCATGGCACTGGGTGCCTTAGGTGAATTTTTTGAACAAGCTACGCAGAACACCGCCACAGGTGCCACCTTTAGTGCTCGTGCAGAGGTACTAAAAGAAGCTATTCGGTTATTGGAGACTGCTGCCAGTGCATTGAGTGCCAATACCCCATCGGCATTTTTTACTACCCGCATCGTTTCGGGAATCGATATGCCCAACACGATACAGGCACTGATAGCCCGGTATAGTTTGATGCTCGCTGATTACGATAAAGCTCTGGCTGCAGCCAATAAGGTCGACCTGACTAAAAAATCATCATTTAATTTTGATGACGTAAGCCGGAATGCCCTATTTGATGCCGTGATGAGTAACCGCAACGTAGTCGAACCGACCAATGCCACGATGGGGTTGCCCGATGCACTCAAACCAGATCCGGCTGATAAAAGACTCGCTTTTTTTATTAATACCACAGCGGGAGTTAATCTGGGAAGGGCCAGCTTTTATACAGCCAATTCAACTCCTGTTCCGGTTTACCGCCCCGGGGAAATCATCCTGATTAAAGCAGAATCATTTGCCCGTAAGAACCAATTGACTGATGCGGTGACAGAACTGAATAAGGTAATGACTAAAAAAGCGGCTGCTGATGTATGGGGTATCGGTGCCGATTTGCCGGCCTATGCTGGAGCCAATACGGCTGAGGCGATTCTGACTGAAATCTATCGTCAACGTTGTATAGAACTCTTCCTTACCGGACTAAAACTCGATGATAGCAGAAGGTTTAACCGGCCCAACCCGGTAGAGCGGACACGTAATTTTTATCCCTATCCTTTGACAGAAAGGGATAACAATACCAATACGCCTGCCGACCCGCAGGGTTGATCCTCGAGATATAAATTAAAAAGACACGGCCGTGGTTGCGGACCGTGTCTTTTTATATTTAGTTCCATCAAACCAGTCTTTCTTAGTATTTTAAAAATTTAAGAGATCTTTAATGATCAAAAGCACAAGAATTTTAGTTAAAGGTGTAGAATTAAATTTTATATGAAAAAGTCATTATTCACTTGGTCGTTGGTCACCCTACTGGTTGTTCAATTTTCCTCAATGCTGCAAGCCCAGTATTTTGGAAGGAATAAACCACATTACAAAAGTTTTAATTTCAAATTGTACGAAACCCCCTATTTCAGTATTTACCATTACCTGGAAAATAAAGACGCGTTGGACCGGATAGCGTTGTGGTCAGAGGAATGGTACAAAATGCACCAGTCGGTATTGCGGGATTCATTTTTTACCAGAAACCCCATCATCCTCTATAATGACCACGCGGATTTTCAACAAACCAATGCGATCTCCGGTGAAATCGGTGTAGGTACCGGAGGCGTTACGGAAGCCTTTAGAAACCGGGTGATCTTCCCTTTCACCATGACCAATCAACAAACCTGGCATGTGCTGGGACATGAATTGGTACATGCCTTTCAATACGATATAGTCATTAACGGAGATTCCTCTTCAATTAAAAACTTGCAAAATCTCCCTTTGTGGATGGTGGAAGGGCTGGCTGAATACCTTTCCCTTGGGCGCGTGGACCCCTTTACGGCGATGTGGATGAGAGATGCCGTTCTGAGCAATGATGTTCCGGGATTTAAACAACTGGAAAATCCACGGTATTTCCCTTATCGTTATGGACAGGCATTCTGGGCCTTCCTGGCAGGGTTATACGGCGATGGTATCATCCGCGATATGTTTTCCAATGTCGCGCTGCACGGTTTGGAAGTCGGGACAGCCATCACTACAGGATTGACCCTGGATCAGATTTCTGAGCGGTTCCAAAACGCCATCCGCACCTATTATGAACCTTTCCTGGGAGATAAAAAAGAAAGACTGATCGGAAAGGAACTCGTTTCATCAAAAAATGGCGGACGTTTGAATGTATCTCCGGTATTGAGCCCCAATGGCAAGTACATGATATTTTTATCTGAAAAAGATTTGTTTTCAACCGATCTCTACCTGGCCGATGCGGCAACGGGGCAAATTCTCCGAAAGATCATCAGCACCATCAAAGACGGCCACCTGGATGATCTCAATTACCTCGAATCAAGCGGGACTTGGAGCCCTGACAGCAAACAATTTGCTTTCATTGCCTATAAAAAAGGAGGCCATGCCCTGGTGATAAAAGATGTCGACAACGGGAAAACCAAAGAAGAAATCAAGTTTAAAGAATTACCAGCTCTCGCCAGCCCGGCCTGGAGCCCGGATGGAAAAACAATCATATTGTCCGGCCTTGCCCAGGGGCAAACCGATTTGTATCAATACGATATCCGGACTAAAAAATTAAAAAGGCTTACCAATGATATCCATAGTGAGATCCAGGCCAATTGGGCCACGGATGGCAAATCCTTTGCTTATGCCACCGACAAAATCAGTATGGAGAAAGGGCGTGTCAATGGAAAATTCAATATGAACCTGGCCATTTACGATATGGCGAGCGGTACGTCCCGGCAGTTGGATTTTTTCTATGGTGCCAATAATCTTAACCCCGAACATGATGACGACGGCAACATCTATTTTTTATCAGACCGCGATGGGTTTAGGAATATGTACCGTTACGAAATATCCAATGACAAGATCTATCAGATGACCGAATTCCTGACCGGTATCAGCGGTATTACTGAATATTCACCGGCTATTTCCGTATCCAGAAAAAGGGATAAAATTGTTTATTCTTATTATGCTAAAAACAGCTTTTCAATCTATACCGCAGGCCAGGACCGTTTCTTAAACCGATTAGTGGATCCCAATGCCATCGATCTCCAACCGGGTACCCTGCCCATGACCAACCTGGGGCAAAAAAATATTGTTGCCGCCAATCTGGACAAAGCAGCAGAACTGAAAATTTTATCTCAGGAGCCTAATGTGTATAAACAAAAATTCGCCGCCAAGCCGGTAGTGAATAAATTCAAACTGGACTATATCGGGGGCAGCACCGGCCTTGGGGTCGGTACTGGAAGTTTTGGAACGAGAACCGGACTCGCCGGAGGTGTCCAGATGTTGTTTTCCGATTTATTTGGCAACCATCAAATTTACAGCAACCTCGCACTCAATGGTGATATCTATGATTTTGGGGGTCAGGTCACTTATATCAACTCCAAACGGAAAATTGCCTGGGGTACTACCCTTTCTCATATCCCTTTCCAAACGGGAGGAGTAAGTTATAAACTGGATACGATCCGGTTTGGCAACCAGCTCGCTGAAGTGCTTCGGGAAGACCTGGATATCCTGAGGATATTTGAGGACCAGGCCGGGATCTTTGCACAATTTCCTTTGTCGGTTACCCGGAGATTTGAAACCAGCCTGGCGGGTAACTACCGTTCTTTCCGCCTGGACCGCTACCCTACCTATTATGATCCATTTACCTACCAATTTATCGCAGAAGATCGCCGCGAACGGATACCACTCGAAAGCGATGTCATCAATATTGGTGGTTATCTGATCAGACGTGCCGGTTTTTTTAATACAGGATTAGCTTATGTAGGTGACAATTCCTACTTCGGAATGGCATCCCCAATGGCAGGACACCGATTCCGCTTTGAAGTGGAAAAATATTTCGGCGGTTATGATTTCTTCGCCACCACAGCGGATTATAGAAAATACTGGTTTAAAAAACCCATCAGCATTGCAGCCCGCTTCCTGCATCATGCACGTTATGGACAAAGTGCTGAAGGATTTAGCCCGATCCTGATCGGCAATATGGGATTTGTGCACGGATTTTATTACAATCAACTGGATGGGATTCGTGAGCGTTCGGGTGTCAATTTCGAACAACTAAGCGGTCAGAAACTCCTGATGGGAAATGTGGAAATCCGTCTGCCCTTTACCGGTCCTGAACGCTTAGCGATGATTAAGTCGAGTTATTTAATGACTGAATTGGCTTTGTTTTTTGATGGTGGCACGGCTTATGATAGCTGGAAGACCATTTCATTTTCCGGATCTGATCCCAATGATATCAGTTTGTCCAGGTTTGTAATGAGTACCGGAGTTTCCCTTCGGGTCAATTTATTCGGTGCCATTATAGTAGAACCGTATTATGCATTACCCTTATTGAAAGGAAGTAAACCGGTATTTGGATTGAATTTGGTACCGGGATGGTGAGTTGGAGGTATCAGCAGCAGTCAGCAGTCAGCAGTCAGGAGTCAGCAGTCAGCATGAGCTCTCATGGATTTAGTTGACACTTTTTTGTCTACCGTACACCAAATTTTAGTGTTTCTGTTGATAACTTTTTGAGTTAAA
>JAWXBI010000072.1:0-10312 GCA_034439915.1 Saprospiraceae bacterium
ATGGAAGATATTTTATTTGTACCGGCAGTATATGAATAGGTCATATTATCCAATAAAGCTTGATCTTCATCAGCAAATTCGTGTTGAAAACTAATTGCCAAAAATATGTCAATTTGTCTGAATTTCTTTTACTGCAAATTTTGGGTAAAATCAAGTCAATACCCAATCTAAAAACACAGGCATCACCGATTTCCAGGTCTGCACATCATGTTTTCCGCCCTCTACGAGGTGAAATTTCATGTCCTGTTCTTTATCAAAACCTTTGGCATGTAATTCATCCATCAGGTCGAGGGTATCATCTATGACATCGATGATGCCATTTTGATTTCGGTCAGCTTTTTCATCTTCTGTTCCAGCCTGGAACCAAAATTTAAGTTCGGGACGTACAGTGGTATGTTTTATCCTGTGGTGCATCAAACGGTGATGGGTATCGTCGAGGATTTTTTCCGGGTGTCTCCACCAAAACGAACCGGAAAAAACACCTGCTTTGTTAAACCGTTGAGGAGCATGCCAGGCTATGTCCATAGCGCTTAATCCCCCAAGGCTCCATCCCGCAATACAGGTGTCCAGCTGACTGTTCAACGGAAATTCATCATGTAACCAGGGTATGAGTTCGGAGAGAATAAATTGATTGTACTCCGCGGCGCGGTTGCCTCTCCCTGCATAATCTGCTGACCATTGCACCCCATATTCTTGTTTTCTGCCTTCTCCTATAGCCGCGGCGCAACCTACAATCAGGACCGATTTTTGAAAGTTTGTGGATTTTTGATAAATCATGGTGTCCAGATCCATATCCGATAAATCCTGACCATCATTGATTAAGATGAGCTGATCAAAATGGGGTTGTCCGGCCAGGCTTTGATAAAAGGTAAGATGGACCAATCTGGACAA
Source organism: Saprospiraceae bacterium (assembly GCA_034439915.1). Taxonomy (GTDB): domain Bacteria; phylum Bacteroidota; class Bacteroidia; order Chitinophagales; family Saprospiraceae; genus JADJLQ01. The sequence continues at coordinate 892 of JAWXBI010000072.1, forward strand.
ATACTCCGAATTGAAATAATGTAAAGAACGGTTCAAGGATGGAATATTTATTTATTTTGGGGCAAAATACAAACTTATGAAGAAGATTGGAATCCTTCATGGTATGGAAAACAGTTTTCCCCCGGCCTTTGTTGAACGGATCAGTTCAATGAATATAGCCGGTATCCATGCAGAAGCAGTGCGTATCGATAAAGTGGTCCAGGGCGAGGCACAGGGTTATGATGTGATCGTCGACCGTATATCTCAGGATGTGCCTTTTTACAGGGCCATGTTGAAAAATGCGGCCATCACCGGTACGGCAGTGATTAACAACCCATTCTGGTGGAGTGCAGATGACAAATTTTTTAATAACGCCCTGGCCATAAAAATCGGGGTTCCGGTACCCAAAACCGTGATTTTACCATCCAAAGAGAGGCCGCCAGATACCCAGGAGAGTTCATTCAAAAACATGGCATTTCCATTGGACTGGGAAAGTATGTTTAACTATATCGGCTGGCCTGCTTATATGAAACCCTTTGCCGGCGGGGGCTGGAAACATGTCTACAAGATCAGGGACCAGGATGATTTTTTTGAGAAATATGGGGAGACCAATCAATTGGTCATGCTCCTTCAGGAGGAAATTGTATTCGACAGTTATTACCGTTGTTATTGTATTGGCAGCAAACATGTAAAGATCATGCCTTACGAGCCGCGCAACCCTCATCACCTGCGGTATGACGCCCAAATTCCGCCTAATTCCGGCAAATTAATCGCACTCATCGAGTCCTATGTACTTAAACTCAATGAATACCTGGGTTATGATTTTAATACGGTAGAATTTGCTGTTCGCGATGGGGTGCCTTATGCAATTGATTTTTGCAACCCCGCACCCGATGCCGATCTTCTTTCGGTTGGCCGGGAAAACTGGGATTGGGTGGTCGACCACTCCGCGCGGTATGCCATCGAAAGGGCGCAGGCACATGTACCAAATCAGGATAACCTGACCTGGGGCAAGTATATTACGAAAAGTATAAACCGGGAAGTCCTTCAATTATGAGGCCCTGGTGTTTTCCCCTGATGCTGGTTACCATACTGGCAACATTACATGCGCAAGGACAGGTATGGAAAAAAGATGCCGTTAAATTATTCAATGGTAAAAACCTGGATGGATGGGTTACTAAAATTCACCATCATGATTACCCGGTAAACTTTGGAAATACTTTTCGGGTAAAAAAGAAGAAAATTGTGGTCAACTATGACCAGTACGGTGAGTTTAAGAACCAGTTTGGACATCTTTATTATCATACCCCTTTCTCTTTTTTTCACCTTAAGCTGGAATACCGCTTTGTGGGTAGTTTGCAACCTGGAGCACCTGAGTATACCTTGCTGAATAGCGGAGTGATGTTTCATTCTCAGGATCCGGCCACCATGCCCAAAGAGCAGGATTGGCCTATTTCTGTGGAAATGCAATTTCTAGCAGGGCTGGCCGATGGTAAACCCCGCCCGACAGGCAATATGTGTTCACCAGGTACAGATATCGTTTTCCAGGGCAAAACGTATCCCGGCCATTGTCTTAATTCGACCAGCCCTACCCTGGATAAGGATACCTGGGTTCAGGCGGAATTGATAGTCCTTGGTGATTCGCTGATCCAACATATCATCAACGGTAAAAAAGTGCTGGAATATTCAAAGCCAACTATGGGAGGAGGCGTTGCCAACCGATACCAACCTTCATTATGGGAACCGGGCAAAGCACTGAAGTCGGGATTTATAGCTTTACAAAGTGAAGGTCAACCCATTGAGTTCAGAAATGTAGAATTAGTGAACCTCAGGGGGTGTATGGACCCCGGGGCAAAAAATTATAAACCCTATTTTATCAGTTCGGATCCATCCTCCTGTATTTGGAAATAACAAATTGATTATAAGCTGATTAGGAGGATTCTCATCTTTTATTATCTTTGTACCCTCTTACACAACCGACAGAGAATGTTTACAAAAGAAAAAGAAGTGATTCGTATTGCTATTTTGGATTTATACAACGGAGAGGCCAATGAAGGGATCCGGTGTATACATGAACTAATTCAGCAGTTTTCCGAAGAATCGGAACTTGAAATCATCACCGATACCTTTGCGGTGAGACTGAGCGAAGATATTCCTGATTTGTCGTATGACATATACATCAGCAGTGGTGGACCCGGCAGCCCTTTAGAAACCAAAGGGATGGGTTGGGATACGAAATATTTTGAACTGATCGATTCTATTGAAGCCTGGAATATATTACCTCAAACGGTAAAGAAGCATGTATTTTTTATTTGCCATTCTTTCCAGATGATTTGCAGGCATTACGGGTTTGCTGAAATCAGCCGGAGGGAGCCATCTTCCTATGGCATTTTTCCGGTTAATCTGACCCCTAAAGGCCGGGCAGAAACCATATTTGAAACGCTGCCGGATGCTTTTTACATTGCAGATTTCCGTATGTTCCAGGTGATCCGTCCTGACCGTATCCAAATGGAGAAAAGAGGTTATGAAGTCCTGGCAGAAGAAAATCAAACGGCTCCGGGCAGTGTTGACCGGGCATTGATGGCTATTCGTTTTTCAGATTATTTTATTGGGACCCAATTTCATCCTGAGGCCGATCCGGAGGGTATGCTGGTGCACTTTTACGGGGCAAAAAAAGAACCTATAATTAATAATGTGGGTGAAGCCGCTTATCAGGAAATGGTCCTGCATTTAAAGGACCCGGACAAAATCGCCAGAACCCGGTCAACCATACTGCCCAATTTTTTAAGATTGGCAACCAGTCAATTGGTATTGATCAACTGAAGGCGGGTAAAAAAATAATAAAATTTAATTTATCGAAGTTTTCACTCCCAACTCGAGGGATAAGGACCTGAACTGATCCCAGTTTGGACCAAATTGTTTGGTCAACACCCGTTGTGAATAAGTCAATTGCGAATAAATATCCATTTTTGGATTTACTTTCCATTCCATTCCCAAGGATCCCTGGCCATATAATAAAGCTCTTCTTTTATCCAGTATGGTGAATTGGTCTTCTACCCGATTTTTGATATAATTCTGTTCTACGGTCAACCGCAGATCATTGGAAGTCGTTACCTGTTTAATTTCAGGAAGGACATCATAAATTGCTTTGGCGATAAAATTGGCATTGACACCGGCGCTCGCATACGTTTTTAAACGGGTATTGCCTTTGGAGGTGTATTTGAGTGAAATCGGCATCTCCACGATATCGTATTCAATTCTTTTAAAGTTGATGTTCCAGAACGGGTCCAGGTAATATTTGCGGTTGGGGGTATAGGAGCGTTTAGAGTATCCCAAACCGATTTCCCCACCAATTCGTTTTTTGAAGTAATGGGCTTTAAAACCGGCTCCATAACCGATTGATTTGACTGTTTGTGCAGAATACAGGGGCGATTTAATCCCATAAATCAGCAGATATTGATCAGGCAGATAGATTTGATTGTAATCAGAATGGGTATACATTCCGAATTTCCAGGCACCCACCACAGCTTTAGTCAGGGATTTTACCAGATTAACAGATCGGGACAAAGGTATCTCGGACAATTCATTTTCGATTTGATCTGCACTCAATTCATTTGGATTGTGGAGGACCAGGGTGGGGATTTTATGACTTAATCCTTGAGAGGATTGGTCTAAGCGGGTTGGTTGATTTAAGGACGACGGATTAAGGTTTATTAATTGAAAATGCTCCCGAAAAGCAACAGGTTGGTCAAGGACCCGGTCAATACCCTGAGTATAATTTGTTTCATTTTGGGTAGATTTAGTTGATATTGAACGGCCGGCAATTTGATTCTCGAGGATATTGTCATCGGGCAAGCCGTTCTTTGGTAAAGCAGAAACTGGTCCTTCAACTGAAGGGTTGGTATTTAGGATGGAAGCGGTTTCTTTGTCGTTGAGGCCTAATACAGGAGCTTTCAATTTTCCTGCCTGGATAAATTGGAACAAGGTCAGCACAAAAAAACAAAACAATAAAGTTTCAATAGCTTTTGCCCGGTAATACTGTTTGAGGTATTTTTCTTCTGCGTCAATGCGGGCAGCCAATTTGGGCCAGGTAGCGGCATCGTATTTCCGGGTAATTCCCTTCAGTGAATTGGAGACTACCTTGTCAAACTTTGCCTGGACGATCTGAGGTTCTTCGGCATCCAGTGCGACAGTATCCAGTTTTTTAGACAAAGAGTCCCAACTCTCCTCATTATATTCTGGTTTAAAATCGGTCAATGCCGATTTGACGAGTTCATCCGCAGAGGTATCTTCAAATAAAGCCTCTTCTCCACGCTCCATGGCAGAGAGCATAAACAAATCCCAGGCCCTGGGATCCTCAGCCTGCATTGGCTGATCCATTTTTTTCCTTACAATGTCATCAAACGCTTCAGTGTCCATGTATTTTGTCTTTTCCGATCAGTATTTCTTTTAGTTTAATTCTTGCTTTGACTAAATTCGATCTGGATGTACTTTCAGTAATACCCAATTTTTCCGCAATTTCCCGGTGGGAAAACCCTTCCAGGACATAGAGGTTAAATACAGAACGATACGCGAAGGTCAATTCCTGGATTGCTTTCAATATTTCTTTTTCCGTACACTTACTTACGGCATCCACGTCGGAAGCCCCGACCGCATAGGCGGTTTCCAGATTTTCGGTTCTTCGCCGGTTTTCCTTTCTGTAATAGTCAATAGAGGTATTGACCATGATTCGCCTGATCCAGGCAGACAAGGAAGTACCCGGTTGGTATTTACTGATGTGTTTAAAAACCTTGATAAAACCTTCATGCATGATATCCATGGCATCTTCATCTGTGTTGGCATAACGCAGACAAAGACCCATCATGGTACCATAATGATCTTCGTACAATTTTTTTTGCGCCCACCGTTCGTTGCGACTGCAGGCGTTAATAAAATCTTCTTCGGACTGAAAAGGAATAATAATATCCATGACCATTGGATTTAATCCTACCAAGTTAGGATAAAACGGTGAAATTCTTCTGCCTGCTGCCTAATTTATCTAGAATTTAACGGGTCTTCTGTTTTGAGGCCTACCAGGAAATGCGGCCAACCGGTAGGGGTTCCATTTTCAAATTAAGATTATTATTAATATGTTTGTCCCGGAAATTTAGAACGCATGGCTAAGAATAAATCAATCCCCTCCATACCGGTACCGAAGGGCACTTCAGGCATCAAGATCACCTCACTCAATTCCATGTACGAAGCCTATTTTCTGGATTATGCTTCGTACGTGATCCTGGAAAGGGCCGTCCCTGCCATCGAGGACGGCTTAAAACCTGTCCAGAGGCGCATCCTCCATGCCCTGTATGAAATCGATGATGGCCGTTACAATAAAGTAGCCAACGTCATTGGCCATACCATGCAATATCATCCCCATGGAGATGCAGCCATTCGCGACGCATTGGTCAACCTCGGCCAGATGGAATTGTTGATTGATACCCAGGGTAATTGGGGTGACTCCCGCACAGGAGCTTCAGCAGCAGCGCCGAGGTATATCGAAGCGCGGCTGACTAAATTTGCCCTGGAGGTTTTGTTTAACCCCAAAACTACCTCTTGGCTTTTATCCTATGATGGAAGAAGAAAGGAGCCTGTGACGTTACCTTCCAAATTTCCAATCTTGCTGGCTCAGGGAGTAGAAGGCATTGCAGTTGGATTGTCTACTAAAATCCTGCCCCACAATTTTAATGAAATCATAGACGCTGCCATCAAACACCTCGAGGGTAAACGGTTTAAACTCTATCCCGATTTTCAAACGGCCGGCAGCATTGATGTTTCCGAATATCAGGATGGTGAAAGAGGGGGCCGGGTAAAAATCCGTGCTAAAATAGAAGCCCTGGATAAAAGAAACCTGATCATCACTGAAATCCCATTCGGTACCACGACCACCTCGCTGATTGAAAGTATTCTGAAAGCCAATGAAAAAGGCAAAATCAAGATTAAAAAAATCACGGACAACACGGCCGCTGAAATTGAAATTGCCATTGAATTGCAACCCGGGATTTCACCCGACGTAACGATTGACGCGTTATATGCTTTTACCGATTGTCAGCTATCGATCTCCCCAAATGCTTGTGTGATCATAGACAAAAAACCACATTTTATCGGGGTGGGCGACATCCTGAGGAATACGGTGGATTTCACCAAAGAACTGTTGCGTAAAGAGCTGGAGATTAAAAAAGCAGAACTGAATGAACTCTGGCATTTTGCCAATCTGGAGAAAATATTTATTGAGAAACGAATTTATCATGAAATAGAAGAATGCGAAAGCTGGGAAGAAGTGGTAGAAACGATACATACCGAACTTCGAAAATATGTCTCGACCCCTTCATCACCATCCGCTGCAAAAGATAAAAGACTAAGGTTGTACAGGGAAATTACGGATGAAGATGTTACCCGATTGACGGAGATCCGCATCAAGAGGATATCCAAATACAATACCTTCAAAGCAGATGAGGTGATTCAGGACACGGAAAAATCACTGGAGCAGGTACATTTCGACCTAAAACACCTGGTGGAGTATACCATTGCCTGGTTTGATCATTTGCGAAAAAAATACGGTCAGGGAAAGGATAGGAAGACTGCAATTACCCAGTTTGAAAATATCCAGGCGCATACGGTCGTGGCCAATAATACCAAACTTTATGCCGATGAAAAAGAAGGGTTTATAGGCTGGGGCTTAAAAAAAGATGAGGCTCAATTTATCTGCGAATGCAGCGACATCGATGATGTAGTCGCTTTCCGTAAAGATGGAAAAATGGTGGTAGCCCGCATGGGTGAAAAAATCTTTATGGGAAAGGACCTGAAATATATCAATGTGTGGAAAAAAAATGAAGACCGTACAGTATTTAATGTGATTTATGTCGATGGGGAAAGCGGTAAATCATTTGCCAAACGCTTCCAGATCGGCGGCGTGACCCGGGATAAAGAATACGCAATAGCCACGGACCATAAGGAAAGTAAATTGTTGTACATCAGTGCCAATCCCAATGGTGAATCTGAAATCGTCGGAGTCCAGTTGTCCCAGGGTTGTTCGGCCAGGATCAAACAATTTGATTTTGATTTTGCTTCTATGGAAATTCAGGGCAGGGGCTCCAAAGGGATTACCGTGACTAAATACCCGGTAAAACGGATTGAATTAAAAGAAAAAGGTAAAAGTTCACTCGGTGCCCAGGTCATCTGGTTAGATGAGGTCACCGGAAGGCTTAACACAGACGAAAGAGGAAAACGGATTGGTGAATTTGATACGGGCGATTTAATATTGAGCTTATGGAATGATGGCAGCTATCAATTGAATGCCGTGGAAATGAGCCTGCGGTACAATGTGGACGAATTGATCTGGATAAGTAAATTTGATTCGCAAGAGGTCGTTGAAGCAGTATACTATGATGGAGACAAAGCCTGGACTATGGTCAAACGATTTTTAATCGAAACCACTACAACCGGCACCAGGTTTAAGTTTATTACGGAACATAAAGATTCCCGGCTGATCTATGCGCAGACTGGAATAGATCCGGTCCTTGAGTATAACTGGAAATCTAAAAACCAAAAGTATTCTAAAGAGGTTAAGCTGAGTGAGTTTATTGAAGTCAAAGGCTGGAAAGCTTTGGGCAACCGATTAAGTGAATTCAAACTGACTGGCGTGAAACAAAAAGAGGATTCGTCCAGGTCTTCTAAATCCGGATCCGGGGAAATCGAATTTGAAATTGTATCCCCTGCCGTACAGAAAAAATTATTTTAAGGGCAGGTCATGGAATAAGAGGCCAAAATCCGGATTGAAATATCGGCTATGCTGGATTTGACTTGTCTGCACGTCCGGTTTTCATCTTCAAATGGTGCCAATACACTATCAACCCAAATAGTGCACCTCCTGCAATCAGTGGGATTAATTTAACGACTGGAGCCTTATGAAGGTTGGCTATTCCTAAACCGATCATCATCAAAAGCAAGAGGATAGAGCCCAGGGTAAATGCCATAGGTAAAAACCATTTTTCATGGTTTAGTATATTACTTTTTTCTGAGCGAACATTTAATAGCAATGGCTTGAGCCTATCGTATTCCCAGGCCAACAAATAAAAACCAGCAATGGCCATCAATAAAGCAATCAGCCAGGTACCCTGAAAACCCACTGAAAAAGTCAATACTACTATATTGATGATGATAGGAAAAAATAATAATGCACCCAAATGGGCAGTCTGGGGCAACAGCAATAATATCCCGGCAATCAGTTGCATCCAGCCAATAAAATCATAATAAAAACCCGTAGCATACAAAGCATTAAAATAATGTCCCACCGGGTTGTCGTCGGGAAGTGAAGTAAAATGGATATGCCTTATTTTAGGAATACTCGGAGGAATAAATCCCAGGGCCAATAAACAGCGGGTAAATGCAGTAAGGATTTGGAGATAATTGTTTTGGGTAAATTTGGAATGCCAGGAATCAAGTTTGACAGTTAGGGACATGGAGTTTAATTAATTAGTGGTCAATGGTTAGTGACAAATACTGTTCTACAATTCTACAATTCAACAATTCCACAATTCCACAATTCTACAATTCTACAATTCCACATCCAGTTGCACCGGGCAGTGGTCAGAATGCACGACTTCCATCAGGTGTTTGGATTCTTTGAGCAGGGGCAGGATGGGGTCGGTGACGGATTGATAATCTATTCTCCACCCTTTGTTTTGAGCCCGGGCGTTAAACCGGGCTGACCACCAACTATATTCCACTTTATCCGGATTGAGGTAACGGAAGCTATCGTGTATCCCGGAGGCAAACCACTTGGTCAGCCATGCTCTTTCTTCTGGCAGGAATCCACTGGTCTTTTTATTGCCTATTGGATTATGGATATCGATTTCAGTATGGGCAATGTTGTAATCACCGACCAGGATTAATTTTTTCCTGGTGGCTTTGAGACTATTCATCCAGGCTTGGACCTCATCGAGAAATTTCATTTTCACTTGTTGCCTTACTTCCCCGCTAGTGCCACTTGGAAAATACCAATTGACTAAAGTAAAGTCACCGAGATCCATACGGATGGCACGCCCTTCATCATCGTATTCCTTCATCCCGCTCCCAACGATCACATTATCCGGTTTGATTTTGGTAAGAATCCCTACACCGCTGTAGCCGGGTTTTTCAGCGGGAAACCAGTACGAGTCATATCCCGCTTTTTTTATGGTATTTATATCGATCTGATCTTCTTTAGCTTTAATTTCCTGGATACAAATAATGTCCGCATTGCTGGATTTGGCCCAATCCGCAAACCCTTTATTCATCGCTGACCGGATACCATTGACATTATAGGATATGATGCGCATGTAGAATTTTTAAGGTTTAGAATTGCAAGTTATTGAATTAACGGTAAAAAAAACAGAGGGGGGCGAAGGGCGAAGGGCGAAGGGCA
>JAWXBI010000073.1:0-4864 GCA_034439915.1 Saprospiraceae bacterium
CGCTGTCGGCTTATTCGGTGTGCGATTATAATTTAAATTTCCGGCAGTTCAGATAGATACCTTTATAAACGGATTGGAGGAATAAGTTGATCTAAAGTTATTTGCCCCTCCCGATCTGCTCGAAATAGAACACCCCGTTTTTGTTTGCAATCACAATATCTTTCAGTCCGTCTTGATTCAGGTCTTCAACTACAAATTGAATACCCACTCCTGAGGTGTCATCGATCAGGTGTTTGATCCAAACCGGTTTTTGTTTACCATCCTTTAATAATTCAAACCAGTATAACACCGCAGGCTCCATGCCACCGGGCCCCTTGCCCTGATGTGCAAAAAACCGTTTACCTGTAATCAGGTCCGGCAGTCCATCGAGGTTGATATCCTCCAGCACCAGGCTGTGTGATTCAGAGAAACTGCTGTCGATAGTATGCGTGATGAAAGATTTTTTTTTATCCATGTCTTCGACCTGCTGATACCACCAGACCCCGTAATCATGCGCTGAAGAAGAGACTACATCGGCATCCCCATCTGCATCAAAATCATAGGTCAACATCTGGGCGCAGGATTCACCAAGGTCGGCTTCATGAAATATCCAGGGAGATGATTTTATGTCCTTAGGGGCCTGCCACCAGCCACCACGGATCATCACATCATTAATGCCATCCCCATTGATATCTCCCCAACCCAATCCATGAGAAAAGAGGCCGACCCCTTTTGCATTTTTTTCTGAGATGGCCGTCCTGACCCAGTTGACTTTACCAGCAATTACTTTAGCGCTAAACCAGGCCATTTGACCCAATTTTTCATTTCCAAAGACCAGGTCTTTTTTTCCATCGCTATCAACATCTACTACCATAGGCGATTCATTGGAGGCCACCGAGTCAATCAGGTTTCTTTTCCACAACATTTCTTTTCCCGCAGGATTTTCATACCAATAGACTTCCCTACCGGGAAAATCAAAACAAATCAAATCTGCCCAGCCATCTTCATTGACATCGAATGCAAAATTGAGAAAGGAATCACTGTACCCCTTTGTGTAATCAAATTTTTTATGTTTCCAGATGTCGTGCACTTTCCAATCCGGGGCCTCAAACCAACGTGCACCGGCGAGGATATCCAGTTTGCCATCCTTATTTACATCCGCTACCGTCGACCCTTCAGTATAAAATTCATCCCAAATATGATGTTTGGTAAATTTCACCTCTTTTCCAGGTATTTGTCCGATGAGTATTTGAACCAGGAAGATTAAGGATAGTAATAGGGTCGATCGATTTTTAGTTTTCATGTTAGTGAGGTTTGAGATATCAGGAGTCAGGTTTCAGGTTTCAGGAGTCAGGTTTCAGCTTTCAGCTTTCAGCTTTCAGGTTGTCAGGTTTCAGCAATCAGTTGTTCATTGTTCATTATTCATTATTCATTATTCATTATTCATTGATCATTATTCATTGATCATTATTCATTGATCATTGTTCATTGATCATTGTTCATTGTTCATTGTTCATTCCATCTACCATGTCATCACATAACTCATCAACATGTCAAACTCATGTTGCGACAAGGTACTGCCAAAATGATCCGGCATGATAGTATAGCGCGATGGTTTTTGTTCTACGATATCCTTACGTGGAATGGAAAATTCTTTGCCTGTAAGATCGCCGAATACTACAACCGCCCCCTGATCACTGCGAAAGATACCGGTGAGCACCCGGCCATCTTTTAATTTGATCGTATAATTTCTGAAGGCTTCGGTAATGTTGCGGTTGGGATCCAGTATTTTTTCAGCTACGGCATCCGCTCCGCGTTTACCTATACCATGTAATTGTGGACCTATGCCTGATTCGGTTTGCCGTCGATGACATATCCCACAATTGATATTAAATAATCGGGCTCCCGTATCAATCTGCCGGGCTGATGCCTGAAAGGACTTAAAGGCATTGAGGCGCTCATCGATCAGGACTTGCCTTTCGGTGCTGATGGGCTCGATATTCGCCGTCAGGCTTTGGTATTCTTCTTGTTGTCCAGAGGATATCCGGAGCAACATCCGTTCTTCAACCCTGGGATCAATCAGGGTCCTGGGCTTTATCGCCCCATTTTTTACCTGGGACAACAACAGGTCTTTTCCTTCGGTGGATGAAGCGAGTGAAGTTGCAATAACAACTTCAAGGTCGGCAGGTGCATCCTTGATTTCGAGAAGGATTTTATTTGAAGCAGCATTGGGATTTTCACCCAACACGGCGGCAATCCTTTTTTTCAAGTCCGTATTGGAACTGTCACTCATCAATAATTTTCCGGCCAGGGATAAAGCCCGTTCGTCCGTTGCAAGTTTTAATAATGACCTTAATGCGGACGTTTTAAGGTCGGGATTGGTTTTTAGATTAATAAAAGCAGGTAAAACAGAAGCCAGGGATAAGATTTTATACTCTCCAGCCAATTGAATGGCAAAACTTTGATGAGTGATACTTATTTCTGAGGTTGAATCCACAGGATATTTTTTAAGCAGACCTTCTGCAATTTCGACTGCCCAGGGTTGCATCAACGGATCTTTGCTGATACTTCCCCTTTGAGCTAATCCTTGTCTGATTCCTTTAAATACCGGTATACCTGGAACGATGTCACCATATTTTGTCCTGGCTTGTCTGATCACGGTCTCCAAATGAGATTCTGGCAAGTGCCTGATAATTTGCTCATAAGCCAGTTGTGTTTTTTCTTTGGGCATGGAGTTTTTTTCAAGAAATTTTGCAAGCCAAAGTGCTGCTCCCCCGGAGGCTACGTCCACCAGGGTGCCCGCGATATTTCGGGCATCTTCTTCATTCCATTCATTGCCATTGGCTTGTTGCATTAAGGCATCATTACGCAAAAGATTGCGCAGGATGAGCCGGGTTGTATACCTCAGGTGGGTATCTGTGGAAGGTGTTTGACGAAGTATAGCAAGCACTGCTTCCACTGACGGCAATTCAGGATAATGGATGAGGAGTTCAACTGCCGCCCGCTGTACATGAGGATCTCCGTCTTTTAAAGCATTTAAAACCAGGGGATGAAAAGTTTCGGATGCGGGCTTCCATTCCCTCAATATCCGGAGACTGTGCAATCTGATCAAAGGATCGCTTTGGTTAATTGTTTGTTTTAGCAGTTCATCATTCATACCCTGCAACCGATAGATTGCCCATAAGGCATGTATGTATTGTCTGGGACTGGTCGAAGAGTCAGCCAATAAGGTTATTAAGGGCTCCATGGCGGGTACACCTATTCTGTCAGTCAATTGATCCGTAGCGGCCATCCGGGTGGTGATATTATCTTCCTTTAGCGTATTGATCAAATCATCCAATGAGGCAACCGTCAGGTCTTTGATATCATGATGGTCTCCTTTATAGGTGATCCGCCAAATCCTACCGCGTTGTTTGTCCCTTTTGGGGTGGCCCAGGGGCACTTCATAATGCCCTATGATGGCATTGTAAAAATCAGCCACATACAATGCGCCGTCCGGACCGAGTTTCACATTCACTGGCCTGAACCAAGGGTCAGCACTTTGAATAAAATCGGTTTCCGATTTTCCTACCGGAGAGGAACCCTGATTGTCCCAGGTATATCGATGTACTCTTGAGATCAGGGCATCGCCGATAAAAAAATTACCCTGGAATTCTTTAGGAAATTTAGTGTCACCATAATAGGCTATCCCGCAGAGGGCTGTCGCTTCGGTTTCCAAAGGTTTCATATCGGGGCCAAAAGCCATGATCTCCGGTTTACTGAAATGAGGGTAATCTGCTCCCCGGATCAATTGATACAAAGGAGAACTGTGACTGTCCGTGGAATAGATATAACCGCGTTCGTCATAAGCAAGCCCAAAGGGATTGACCTGGCCAAAAGTCGTTTGTTCAACGCGGCTGCCATCCAAACGAAATCGAAAAGTATTACCCGAAGTCATTTTGATGGAGTCCCCGTCGCGCCCTGCTATAACGGATAGATTTGTAAACCCATGGCAGGCATGTACCCATCCGTCATATCCGCGCATAAAATTGCTTACCATGCCGTGAGTATCCGTGTAACCAAATGGCCCCAAAAGTATCTTTACGAGCTCTGTTTTGTCGTCGTGATTTGAGTCAGAAAAAGTATAAAGGTTAGGAACGCTGAAAGTCAGGGCTCCGTCTGTTAAAGGAAGTACTCCTATCGGAATATTGAGGGTATCGGAAACCACGGTAAACCGATCAGCTTTACCATCGTGGTCGGTATCTTCTAAAATAGTCAACCGGTCTGTGCTTTTGGCCCCTGCAGGGGAGGGGAAGGGGTATTCGAAGGATTGGGTGACCCACATCCGGCCCTTAGCATCAAAGTTCATATTGATCGGTTTTTCAATATCGGGCTCGGAGGCAAACAATTGGATTTCAAATCCCGGAGGGAGCTTAAAGCCGAGGCGTTCTTCCTCTGCAGTACGGGGTTCTGTACTCCGGATGTTTTCATGAAAAACAGGCCCGGTAAATGGATCGTCTCCCGCTGTCTTCTTTTGGCAGTTAGTGGTGAAAATGGTCATCCCGACTAGTAAAAACAGGCTCCGGGAGATGGGGTATTTATTTATTGGCATATTGATGTTAAAATGACGACGGGATAGGAAATCCAACAGCTGGTTAAATTAAGGATTAGAAGAAGATAAAAATAAGGTTTCTTCAGGCGTCCACGCCTGAAGTTTTCGGTCCGCGCCTAAGTTTCTTCAGGCGTCCGCGCCTGAAGTTTTCTCAGGCGTCCGCGCCTGAAGTTTTCTCAGGCGTCCGCGCCTGAAGTTCCTTTCATACCCATTTTGCCTGTTCGGGTACCCCATATAATCGCCAAACCGTAAAGGTCCCGAATGCCAGGATGCTAAACAAAATAGCGCTGATCC
>JAWXBI010000074.1:0-8964 GCA_034439915.1 Saprospiraceae bacterium
AATTGATTTCGAGCGCTAAAGATAAAAAAATTAAAGTTGATAATTAACTGTTAAATGCCTTCTTAACACTGAGTAAAAACTATAATATGTCTATTTTTACCTCCGTTTTGAATGAGGTTGATTAAGCGTATATTTTATTGGGTTGTTGGCCTCTCGGCTTGGGGTTTAGTCCTACCTGACGTATATGCTCAGGTGATTTGTCCCAAAGTAATTATGGTGCAGGTGGATGGTTGTGCTATCCCACAGGAAAAAGAATCGGAATATTTTCAATTTCGAACTGGGACCAGTGCTTTTAATCTGAATTCCAACTTGTCAATTTCGACAATAGCAGGTACGCGAAATGGCTGGAAAGCTGTGCCTGCAATTGTTGCTGCCCTGAATGCGCGCGTGGGTACCTGTTCTGATGGTTTGCCCATTTTTGTCAACCCCTACGCTGCCCCGTATAATGGAACCATACCTTCGAACAGCATGGTACTGGCTTTTATTGATCAAAACCCAATATCAACGACCAGCAATTTGCGTGATTTGTGTGGTAGCGGATTGATTTTTGTGATTGCAGGCAATGCGAGCAATCCACTGCCCATGTTTGCTAATAAGGACGAATGCACCACAGATTGTAACAGGACTATTACAATTGCCATCGGCAATTGTAATTACATTGTAAATTATAATCCATTTCGATTGGATGATTTTAACGGTGCTTACATTTCCATTTTTGAAGACGGCACGGTTGAATATGAATCTGCTAATGGGTGTAGACCGGTTGGAGAACCTTGTGCACCATTGAAAAACGACCTTACTTCTAACCAAACCACAATATGCCCCGGCTTCTCCCATGTTTTAGAACCTTTTGCAGATCCCCCCAGTCCAAACGCTTCGTATTTTACCCTGCCAAACCGTGGAGGTACTGCTTATCCCATCGGAACTGAGGTTTTTGATTCTATTACCTTATATGCCAATGCCTGGAATGCATGCCAACCGCAAAATGTGCTGCAGTTTGTATTTAAGGTCAATATTATTCAAGGTCCGCAGATCGATAATTCACTCAGCCGGATAGAATCGACTTGCGGATATTTTATCTTACCACCTATCACCGGGACTAGTCTTACCGGTGCCCAACGATATTATACCGGCAGGAGTGGAACCGGACCAAACCTCAGACCAGGGGATACCATCCGGACAAATACTATCTTGTATGCCTATGATCGACAGGTGGCTTCCGGTTGTGACGATGAAGAAGAATTGGAAATCCGTTTTGTCAGCGCCCCGGTCATCAACAATCCAAAAGACACTATAGTACCATGTGGAGTAAGTTTTCAACTACCTCCATTCAACGGAATCAATCTGAGCGGCAATACTGCTTACTATACAGGAAGTAAAAAAACGAGCCCGGCAATTCCTCCTTCTTCTTTTATCACCACCGGAGGGATCTATTATGCTTTTGACGAACTCGGCCAGTGTTTTGATGAAGATACTTTTAATATCAGTTTAATTTCCAATATCATTATTCCTAAGGACATTATCTACCCGGATACTTTTTGTACAGAATATACCTTGCCCAATATCAACGGGCTTAAGGTAAACTATAATACCAGGCTGGATGGATTGGGTCTCAGTTTTATGCCAAATGATACCATAATCACCAGCTACAAACTGTATATCAAAGCCAGTAACCTGGGTTGTTCGGTTACGGATAGTGTGATGTATACCAGGCAGTGGGTTTTTATTAATCCGATTTTCATTGATCAGCCTTGCAAACCTGTCCTGGACACTCTGCCGAGGATTCAAGGAAATTTTTTAACCAATCAGGTAGCTTATTACAGTGAAAGAGGTGGCAAAGGCAAACGTTATCTTCCCGGGGATTCTGTACATGCCGTCAAAAGAGGTGTCTTCTATCAGAGTGAAGTATTGTATGCTTACGATAGTGTACAATACCGGTCCGGTAAATGTGTTAGCGAAATACCGGTGATCATCCCATTTTTTACTATCGTCGAACTTGAAAATATTCAGGATACCACCCTGGGGTGTGGCGAGACTTTTTTAATACCGGCGGTAAAACCTGCACTTTTCTCCAGTGCCGTTTATACGCTACCCAATAAACAAGGAATTAAACTGGTGACCGGAACCCCGGTCACGGCAAATGGTACTTATTATGCTTATGGAGAATTTTCGCGATGTCATGATGAAGACACCTTTCGGATCACCCTGGTTAATAATGCCACTCTTCCTCGCGATACTATTCGTTCGGATACTTTTTGTACCACCTTTATCTTACCGGGATTGCCAGGAGTGGTGTTGAGCTATAATACTCAATTGAATGGCCTGGATACCGCTTACCTTCCTGGTGACACGCTTACCAAAACGACAAAATTGTACATCCGGGCCAATAAATCGGGTTGCGATATTCTCGACAGTGTAACCTATACCCAACGTGGTATCCAAATCAATAACATTACCATTGAACAGCCCTGTACACCAGTCCTGGATTCTTTGCCGGGAATCGTTGGCAGTTTTTTGACTTCACAAGTCGCCTATTGGAGTGAAATGGGTGGCAAGGGAAAACGTTACCTGCCCGGAGATTCCGTGCATGCTACTAAACGGAATGTATTATATGATTCCAGGATTTTATATGCTTACGACGGCATACAATATTCCAGCGGAAAATGTATGTCAGAAGTGATGGTGACCATACCGTTTTCCACCATCGTTGAAATGGAACCACTGCAAGATACCATCCTTGCCTGTGGCCAGGTGTTTAAAGTGCCGGCATTACAACCGGAAAACTTTTTCACCAGTGCTGTGTATGCTCAGTCCAACAAAGAGGGTATTCGTTCACCGGCAGGAGCAGAGATTACCACTAGCGGTACCTATTATGTTTATGGTGAATTGATGAGGTGTTATGATGAAGATACTTTTAATATCACATTTGATCGCGGGCCGGGGTACCAGAATAACGCCGACCTCAGTGCCTGTAATGAGGTCAGCCTGCCGGAAGTAAATGGGACGGCTTTTTTATCGGATTCGGCCCTCTACTTTACCGGTCCGTTTGGCCAAGGTATCCGTTATGTTCCGGGCAACACGATCACCCAAAGTCAAACTCTGTTTATATTTGATGTGAGCCAACCCGCCTGCCTCACCCAGGATACCGTCCTGGTGCGGGTTAGCCAGCGACCGGAGCTCATAATACCTATTTATTACGAAGGATGTGATTCAATAAGGTTAGGCCAGGATCAGGACTATCCCGACCTCCTTTATTATGCTCAACCCGGAAGAATTGGTCAGTCCTATTTGCCCCAGACCTGGATTACAAATAACCGGACTTTGTACGCTTTTGCCGGGGATCCGGGATGTTTTGATGAAGATACCATCTCGATCATTGTGCGTCCAACTCCGCAGATTGCTAGGATCCGGGATACGACGGTCTGCAACGAATTTTTATTGCCCTTAATCAGGGGTCAAAACCTGACCGGAGATCAGCATTATCATGCCTTGCCTGGAGATCAGGGGCAGGATTTTTATGGAGGTATGCACTATGTAACCTCCACTTCGGTCTACTATGTCTGGAACAATAATTCATTTTGTTTTGATGAGGACACGTTGAACATCACGATCATCCCAAGACCTGCAATCGATAGTTTAAGTCCTGTCAACGTCTGCGAAGAATATATTTTGCCCGCCCCAACGGGAAATAACCTGAGCGGAGTAAGTTATTTTGCTGCACCGGGTGGACAGGGAGTAGAATATCCGGTAGGGAGCACCGTCAATCAAAGCATCACTTTATTTGCGTTTCAGGACGCACCGGTTTGTCCGGCTCAACGCGCTTTGCAGATCGCCATTAGCGATAGCACGTCCTCGGCATTTACCTTATCTGCAGGGGAAATATGTGCCGGAGACCTTCTGCAGTTAAGACACAGTGGTAAAGGGAGGATGCCAAATTATAGCTGGACTATCGTCAAAGATCCTCTTTCAAATCAGCCATCTCAACTTGCCAACATGGCCAATCATGACCTGGCACTGGATACTGGTTTATATACCATCAGACTAAGGGCTGTTTCGGGCCGCTGTGATGGTCCGGAGACCAGTCAGTCCGTCAATGTGATCCCGGCTCTGCCTCCGATTTCGCGGCTGGTCTGTGCCCCGGAAGCTGATCGGATTGTATTTACCTGGGACCAGGTGCCTGGCGCGACAGATTATCAGGTGCAAATGATTACCGGCCCTACCGGGATAAGGAGTCCGTATCAGATGATTTTCGGTGGACTTACCCTGGGTCAACTTGTAGGTATCCAGGTAACTCCTTTGGGGGATATTGCCTGCGCCAACGGACAGTCTGCCGCACTGACCTGCGCTACCAGATTTTGTGATAATGTGCGTATAACTATTGTGGATGAGCCATCATTCTGTAGTGGTGATGGACCGATTGTTCCAATAATTCTTATTACCAGAGATCTTACAGATACGATACCCTATCAAAAATCATTGACCGGTCCGGGTATAGTCGATGGGGTATTTTATCCTTCTGTTGCCGGGCCGGGGGACCATATAATCCGGTATACGATGACCAGAGACAGTTGTAGTTTTATGGATACTGTTGTTTATCGGGTAGGCAGTGGTTCTGTGTTGATCCTCAATGAAGATGCGGTAGAATGTGCCCCTCAAAACCAGCAGCAGTTTAATATCCGGATGAGGATTCAAACGGACAATAAACCTTACCGGGTCTATTATTCTTATGAAGGCAACAGCAGCAGCGTATTTCAGTCCAGTGCAGACAATTTTACCCTCTCCGCTCTATATGGATTGATCGGTGATTCCATCACGATTGATAGTGTTTTGGATGCGGCCGATTGCAGGATGCAGATCGCCAGCAATGCCGGGACCAGGACGTTCAGGGCCGTGCGGTTTATTGCAGCGGTAGATACCAGTTCGGTGTGTGATTTCACCCGACGTACCTATCAATACCGGATAACGCTGCGGAATACCAATGTGAATGATCCAATACGTATTCTCAGTGGAGGAGGTCAGATCATTGATTCAATTTATATATCACCCCAGGTGCCCTTTGGCCAAAGTCATCAAGTACGTATAAGTCATTTTAATGCCTGCGACACTTTATCTTTTAACTTCAACATAGCCTGTTCCTGTGAGTCTGTCCGGGATACCTTCAGGACCACGGCATGCCAAACCGAAACCATTACCATCCGGGGAAAAAACTATACGATCAACCAATCGACCGGTACGGATACCATACCCTCTAGTATTCCTGGATTTTGTGATACCCTCCGAAGAATAGAAATCCGGTTTTTAATAGACCCTCAATTAAATCTGAGGCCGACGATTTGTCCGGGAGACAGTCTGGCAGTGGCAGGTATGGTTTTTACTCAATCCATGCCTTCAGGGATAATACGATTGGCCAATCAGGCCGCCAATGGTTGCGACAGTGTGATATCGGTGGTATTGGATTTTTATGCGCCTATAGTTCGCGTTATTCGGGATACAATCTGTGCAGGAGACACCCTGATATTGTCAGGTATTGGTTTTTACCTCAATCATACCCGGGACTCCATTCGTTTTCTGAATCAATCGGTCAATGGTTGTGACAGCCTGGTGTACTTTATTATTCAAGTAGAAAACCTTGCCGTCAATTTTAGCCTGGAATCCTCCGGCTGCAGTATTATTAATTCAAAGTCCATTCTGATAAGCAATATTATCGGTGGTTCGGCTCCCTATACTTACCGGATCGGAAACGGAAATTTGAATGCGATTGGTTCCTTGCCATTGCGGTTAAGCCAGTTTACATCAGATACCTTTGATCTAGTCATACGGTCCCGCCAGGGATGCCAACAACGATTACCGATCCGGTTTTCCCCATTGAATGCCAATCTGAACGTCGACCTGGGATCGGATACTACCATAACGATTGGGGGCCAGATACCTATTACGATTCAAACCAATTTTAGTCCAAGCTCTATTCGTTGGCTTACCCAGAATAACCTCTCTTGCCTGAATTGCGTGAATCCCATCGCCACGCCAGTAACCTCAAGCCTTTACATCGTCGAGGTGCTTGATATCAATGGTTGCGCTAAACGAGATACACTTTGGATATTTGTGGACCCGGAAGTCATGATCTTTGTGCCCAACCTGATCAGAACAATCAGTACAGATGACCGGAACAGAGCATTGGTTCTTTTCCCATCCGTTGAAGTGCAAAGTATTTCCAGGTTTACCCTATTTGACCGCTGGGGCACCATGGTCGTTGACCTCACCAACCTGGGTGCCGGCGGCCAGGCGATACCGGTTTGGGATGGACGGTTTAAAGGCATCGATGCACCCAATGCTGTTTATATTTACAAACTGGTGTATACTACCCTTGATGGAAGGAGCAAATTCAAATATGGAGATGTTACGGTAGTCCGGTAACTGCTAAGGTGCTAAACGCTGCCGCTGTAAATCAGGATCATCTCAACCACATAAGTTCAGTTATAAACTTAATTAAGGCATTAAACCCAGATTTTGCAGTTCACTGCAAAATTCAATCTATCTAGTGTCAAGTTAGGCCTGTTATGGCGGACAAATTATCTCATAGTGAGAGAAGTGAGCGGAGAGAGAAGCAAGCGGTGAGAGAAGCAAGCGGTGAGCAACGCAATCGAAGACAGCGATAGCGCAACGGACAGCGCGGCGTGCAGCGAAGCTGCGACTTAACATTGTGTCGTACAACTCTAATCCGATTTTTCGTTTGCTTCCCTTTGGTCTTCGCTCGTTGTGCTCGCAGTGTCGCTGTGGGAAATTAGACAAATTAAACTTAACATAGCACTAGTCGTATTGGTTTGTAGGTGAGGGAATGATTCATTACTATTTATTTGCATTTATTCTATTGATTTTGAAATATTCTAAAGGCACATTAAAAAATGGGCAACTCCTGGTTACCATTGGTTCCGTGCCGTATCCACCTCATTTTGGTAAAAAAATATCCTTAAATCCTTTGCCAGGCTTACCGTAGGTACAGCATCC
Source organism: Saprospiraceae bacterium (assembly GCA_034439915.1). Classification (GTDB taxonomy): domain Bacteria; phylum Bacteroidota; class Bacteroidia; order Chitinophagales; family Saprospiraceae; genus JADJLQ01. The sequence goes on from JAWXBI010000074.1 coordinate 7,006, forward strand.
AGCAAATCATGTAGTAGTAAATTGATATTCAATACAGACATTTTAATCGGATAGGGTGCTTTAATAAACTTCTATAAAAACAATCATTTGGATAAAAGGGCGTACATACGGCAAGCTCGGCACGCTATATTTACTTTTTACGCGTTTTGCCTACAGTAAATCCCTACGGGATTGAAGGATTTATTACATTTTATAGCCGAAGTTCGTATACCAACAATCAGAACTGCCTATGTCTAGGCCTCAGTATGTATGACAGGGCGTACCTACAGCACGCCGTAAATATCCTTACTTGTTTTTACCTATAGTAAATCCCTACGGGATAGATTCTATGTGCACTATGTCCTATCGCTGCGCTGTGGTTCAAATTCAAAATCCATAGAGGGGTATTACCTGTCTATGTTTAGCTAACCTGATAAGAGTACCGTAATCAGAATCAGGGAAATTGAACTCCCTTAAAAATAATGCTGGCTTGAATCGACTGGTCTTTGAGATGAAGATATTCCTGCCGCTGGTTATCATTTAAAAAAGCCTTTAAATGATCGTCCCCGGGAAAACTGACCAGATGGATTTCATGCGGAGGGGCCATGGTACCTTCTATAAATTGATCTGCTGCAGGGCTGATGCGCATCAACAACGCTCCTTCATACCTGGAGATGGCCGGAAGAGCAATGTCATTCAAATTCATTAAATATCTCCTCTTGCCCGGGTTTCAGATAAATAACCTGAGTCAGGTAAATCATACTTTGACCCTACCGGGTTTTTTAAACTTTAACCTTGGTCGGGATTCTTTATAAACCAAAGTCCCGTATTTTTTTTCACTTTCCTGAGCTGCATAATTGATCAGCATAGGAAAATCCCTTTGCGTAATGATGCCGTTAAAGTTCTGGGCAAATATTTCCTCTACCGGAAATTTACTATTCAGTTGGATATAGATGCTGTAAAATTGATTGGGGTCGGCATTAAAAGAAAGCAAGGGAAGGCAAAGAGCGGGGATATCCTCCAACCGGTGTGCATCAACTGGTAACAAGGTCGGCTGGATACAAGGATAGATTCCAAACTGCCTTTTTTTGATCACTTTGGCATTGGGCAGTTTGACCCTGTTGGACCACCAATCGCCCTCTACAGACAACATGGCCTCATGCGTTTCCTCCAGCGTGAGCAAAGCATGAAGCTCGGCCAGCTTGTTTTTTAATAATTGAGTCATCGCTTCTTCAAAAGGCAGATTGCTTTTTAAAGCTTCTATGCCCAGGCGCACTCCTAATAAATTGGAATAGGCATCTTCGATGGAAAAAGCGGAATACCGCTCCGGCAGCATAGGGATCAGGGACGTACCATTCCAGGTACCGATCTCATGCCAGACAGACAGGTCATACGCTATGCGTCCGGCCAGGATCATAATATCACTATCGTCCATGGCTGCAGGGATGATAATTTGCAAAACCTTGGGACCACCTTCATAACCCAATTTGTGTGTAAAACTAAGCTGGCCCTCACCTCTGTTTTTCATGATCAGATGGTACAGGTAAGCTGTCCAGTCTGCCTGGTCGCGGACATGGCCGATATCTACAAACCCACCCAGACTTGTGTACAGGATGCCATTCCCTTCTTGTCTGCTGCCCAGGTATTTATGTGGTCCAATTAGATTGAGGCCGGTGATGTCATTGTACCTGACAAATGGCAGGCCTGCCATTTTTACGTCAACCCCAAAAGAACAACAGGTGCGAATGATCCGGGGTGGGGGTGAAGCCAGTTTTTTGTCTGACCAGTCTAAAGGCCTCCCGGACAGGGGAATACATAGTAATACATAGAAAACGAAAAGAAACTGCCGCATAGATTGGACTACAAAAGTAACCCAAATAAGGGGCTATCCCTTCATCCGTAATCTTAATGATTATTTAATATTGGATCAGTCGGGTGGAACCTAGGGGCGATTCGGGTGTCACCCGGGCAATATCTAAA
>JAWXBI010000075.1:0-5355 GCA_034439915.1 Saprospiraceae bacterium
CTGAAAGTCTGGTCCCTTAAGTTAATATATGGCAGTTTCAAAATCCGAATCTCCTCCTCATACCCTCTCCACCAGCAACCTTTCACTCACCGTCCGGCTCAGGGTCTCTGTCGTATTCTTATTATACCCGATCACCATACTCCCGTCAAAAGTCTCCACCGATTTTATTTTTATTTTTAAACCCAGGTGCAATCCCCGGCTACTTAGAAATTTTAAAAATTCATCGGTCGTATGGATGACGGCAGCCAGCCTGACCTGGTCGCCAGGTTTACAATCACTCAGTTTTTCATAATGCACCCAGTCGATCTTGCCGGTCTTGTCGGGTATCGGCGAACCATGGGGATCAAATTTGGGATAACCCAGCATCGCATCCATTTTTTCAAAAAAATAGGGAGAGTGGATGTGTTCGATCTGTTCAGCGATCTCATGCACCTGCTCCCAGCCGAAGCCCATGATTTCCACTAAAAACATTTCCGTGAGCCGGTGTTTGCGGATGATCAGGCCGGCTTCTTTTTTCCCCTTTTCCGTTAGTTTGAGCGGTTTATAACTTTCGTAATGAACCGACTTTTTCTCCGCCAGTTTTTTCATCATGCTATTGACGGTAGGCATTTTGATCTCGAGCTTTTTACTCAGTTCGTTGACACTGACTTCGCCCTTTTTATTGGCCAGGTTAAACAGTGCCTTGAGGTAGTTTTCTTCCGTATACGAATGCATGGGACAAAACTAAGGTAAATCCCCTTCAAACATAGATCAAATAAAATTGCAACTATTTTGTTAGATTTGCCTAACTTTATACTTCGAACCACATAATATATATATGCTTAGCGTAAAAAAAAGGGATCTGGTTTTTACCGGATTGATGATGATCACCCTGGCCCAGGCTTGCCACCACCTGGAGCCCGGTGTCCCTGCCGATGAAGACCTCCTCGATGGTCCGGTGAGCGGGCTCAACACCGCCCAACACCGTCAATTTCTTGCTGGTGACATCGCCTTCAACGATGAAGTCTTCAGTTCTTCCAATGGATTAGGCTCCATCTTCGTGGCCACCAGTTGCGGCAGTTGTCACGCCGGTGATGGCAAAGGCCATCCGTTTACTACCCTTACCCGGTTTGGCCAAAAAGACAGCACCGGCAATCAATACCTCCATATGGGTGGTCCGCAGTTACAAAATCGGGCCTTACCGGGTTACTCTCCTGAACAGATTCCCGCCGGGGCTACTTTTTCTAAATTTACCCCACCAGCCAATACCGGCCTTGGTTTCCTGGAACTAGTAACGGATGATAATATTATTGCCCTTGCGGACCCCAACGATATGGACGGAGATGGGATATCCGGTGTACCCAATTGGATAGAACTCCCTGGCTTTATTTCACCCCGGCCGGGCGCTATTTCCAAAAATGGAAAATACATTCATCGCTTTGGTAAAAAAGCAGCGGCTTATAATCTCCTGCATCAAACGGTCAATGCGTACAACCAGGATATCGGCATCACGTCCATTTTTGCACCTTCCGATGTATATTCCGGATTGGATACAGATCCCGAAGTCTCCAATAAGACCATACATGATGTGGTTTTTTATTTGCAGACCCTGAAAGCACCTATACCACGCCGACAAACAAACCCGGAAGTGATTAAAGGCAAGGAGTTATTTATCCAGACCGGATGTGAGTCCTGTCACCGTCAAACTTTAAAGACAGGTCCTTCCTCTATTGAACCATTGTCCAATAAAACGTTTCATCCTTACACCGATTTATTATTGCACGATATGGGACCCGGACTGGATGATGGTTATACAGAAGGCAGGGCCAAAACGTCTGAATGGAGGACCCCGCCCCTCTGGGGCTTAGGGCTTTCCCCCAATTCCCAGGGAGGTAAATATTATCTGTTGCACGACGGCCGCGCAAAATCAATACAACAAGCCATTGAAATGCACGGGGGTGAAGCCACCTCCAGTAAAAATAAGTTCCTTCAGTTGGCTGTTCCTGACCGTTCCGCATTGATTCAATTTTTAGAATCTTTATAAAGTATGGACCGCAAAACCTTTATCAAATCGTGCGGGATGGTTTGTCTTTCGGGCACGTCATTTATGAGCCTCTTACAAAGTTGTGGCAGTATCCACCTGGTCAAAGGCAATATTGAAGGGGATGATCTGGTCATACCTGTTCAGGATTTTGAATTTAAAAAAGGGGAAGAGATCCGTTATAAAAAATACCTTGTCGTTGAACAAGAGATTTTGCAATATCCCATTTGTGTCTACCGTTTCAGCGAACACGAATATTCTGCGCTTTGGATGCGGTGTACCCACCAGGGCACGGAACTGCAGGTATTCGGGGACAAATTGTTATGCCCTGCCCACGGCAGTGAATTTGATGCTAAAGGCGGTGTACAAAACGGGCCGGCAGATAAAACGTTACGAACCTTTCCGGTTCGCTTCCAAGACGGTTTACTTAAAATTTCATTGAAAGCCATAGGATGAAAACCGCCGCCTTAAGTATATTGCTTTTTATATTTGTTCCTTTGATCACGGCACAAATCGACCCCGGTTTACTTCGGTACGTTCCAAAAGATACGACCACCCGACTGTTGAATATGGATGCCATTTACAACCGGCCTTATCTGACCGGCGACAAAATGCCGGTTTCACTGGGAGGATATATGGAAGCCAACTGGCAACACCTGGGTACCGATGGAATCACCGAAGGTCACCAATTTCAATTCAGAAGGGTTACTTTATTTGTATCCTCTACCGTCAATAAAAGACTCAAGTTTTTAAGTGAGATCGAGTTTGAAGATGGGGCCAAAGAGATCGCTTTGGAATTTGCAGCCCTGGACCTGGAGTTGCATTCTTTACTCAATCTGCGCGGTGGAATGATCTTAAATCCAATCGGTGCTTTTAATCAGAATCACGATGGCCCCAAATGGGAATTTGTCGATCGTCCAATCTCTGCCACTCAACTCCTGCCGGCGACCTGGAGCAATGCGGGTTTTGGGATCTATGGAAAACAATACCATAAGGATTGGATGTGGGGTTATGAACTTTATCTTTCAGGCAGTTTTGATCATTCCATCATAGAGAATAGTGAAAACAAAACCTTTCTACCGGCAGCCAAAGAAAACCAGGAGCGGTTTGAAGAAATAAACAGCGGACTCCCTTTATTTACGGGAAAGTTGGGGGTGAGGCACAATACGATTGGTGAATTGGGTTTGTCGTATATGGGTGGCGTGTACAATAAATTTCAGGACGATGGTTTGGTACTCGATGAAAAAAGAAGGGTAGATGTAATGGCTATTGATTTTAATACTACTGTCAAATCCATCGGCACATTTATTACCGGTGAATACACCTGGATCAACGTAAATGTCCCACCTTCTTTTACTCAACAATTTGGTAACCGGCAACAAGGTGGTTTTGTAGATTTTGTTCAGCCCATTTTAAAGAAAAGGATCCTGGATTGGGACCGGGCCAGCCTCCAGTTGGCTTGTCGGTTGGAATATGTTGATTGGAATGTGGGAAAGTTTACAGATACTAACGAAAATATTTCCGACGATTTATGGTCTGTGGTGCCGGCTATAAGTTTTAGGCCCTCCGCCCAATCGGTGCTAAGGCTCAATTACCGCTTTCAGCATCAGCGGGATTTATTAGGTAATCCACCGGCGAGGACAGGGGGATTTAGTTTGGGGATATCGAGTTACTTTTAAAATATTCTTTAGCTCATTTATCGGCCCAAGGAGTCAACAAGAGTAGATGCATATGCCACAGTTTAGCCCGTTGGATTTTTAAACATTATATATTAGAGTAAATTATTAATATGGTTTATTACGTATATGTTCTTCTTAGTATTGTCGATGGATTGTTTTACACAGGCTATACTTCAGATTTGGAAACTCGATTAATATTGCATAATACAGGTAATGTGGCTTCAACCAAAAAAAGAGCTCCATTTACATTAATTTATTGGGAAGGCTGTTTAAATCAACAAGATGCTACTCGTGGAGAAAAATATTTGAAAAGTGGTAATGGTAAAATTTATCTCAAAAGTAGGTTGCGAAATTTTTTACATAATCCTACGGGCTGAACATACACTCAGACATTCGTATGCTACTCACCTGCTTGAAGCAGGAGTAGATCTAAGAACAATCCAGGAAGCCCTGGGGCACAATTCGCTTAAAACCACCGAAATTTATACCCACCTCACGGACGCCAAAGGCTGTAAATAAGTATCGCATGCAAAGCCCACTAGATATGCTGAATTTGTCATAATTTAGATCCAGATATAAGAATATATACGCAATAGTTGCGTATATAAAGATGTTAGCGGTAATTTTTGTTAGACACTTCAATCTTATGCATACAAAAATAATATTTCCTTTTTTTCTAATTCTATCACTAATTAGTGCAACATCATTTGCACAAATTTTAAATGACAGTCTTATATTAGACAAGATTAAAAATGCCGCAAAAAACAATTCTGCAATCCCAGAAATAATAACCAACCTTTCCGACATAAACGGTCCCAGACTTTTAGGTACAACTAATTATTATGAATCAGCAAAATGGGCATGGCAAAGGTTAACAGAGTTTGGTGCTGATACAGCCTATTTCGAATCATTTGACAAGCAGTATCGAGGATGGAAGGTCAAATCCTTCAATATGGAAATGACGAATCCAAATTATATGCACATTATTGCTTATCCATTGGCATACACAAAAAGTACGAAAGGAGTTGTTATTGGCGATGTTATTTATTTATCAAATACTGATAGTTTAAAAACGCTGAAAGGAAAACTAAAAGGCAAAATTTTATTGTTGGGACAAGACTTCAGCTCTTTTGATGCTTCTCAACAAATTATCTCAGACAGATTTTCAAAAGAACTATTACGACAAGCTTCTGACAATCCAGACCCAAACGATTTATTGATTGGCTATCACAGCAGACGTTCGACAAATCAAGCTATTTCAAATCAGGAACAAAGAAGAATAGATTTAAAATCTTTTTTTCAATTTTGTGAAGATGAAGGCGTAGTAGCATTAATTGAACCAAGCGATTACCCTTATGGTATTTTACATTCTGACGGTAATCGAAATGTACCATCCTACACTAAGATTAACGACATTAAGCCAATAGCATCCTTTGTAGTTGCTAATGAGCATTTCGGACGACTTGTAAGGTTGATAGAATCTGGAATTAAACCAACTATCAAATTAAATCTTGAAACAGCGTTTAATTACAATCCAGAATTTAACGTCAATGTCATTGCCGACATAAAAGGTACAGACAAAAGAATATCAGAACAACAAGTAATTATTGGGGCACATTTGGACTCATGGCATGGTGGAACTGGTGCAGTGGATAA
>JAWXBI010000076.1:0-5912 GCA_034439915.1 Saprospiraceae bacterium
CCATCGGGGCGACATTTTGGTAGCCCCATCGGGGCGACATAACACCCCGTTCAATCGTCAGCCATAATTCGTAAATTCGCCCCATGCCAACAGATGAGGTTTTTAAAGACGAGATCAATAAAGTCAGTGATTTTAAATTCGGTGCACGGGTAGCCCAGGTGTTTGACGATATGGTCAACCGGTCTGTACCCTATTATGGAGAGATCCAGAGGATGATGGCTGAGTTGGCGGCTGACCGGGCTGTGGAAGGGACCAATGTATATGATCTGGGTTGTTCAACCGGTACGACAATGATCGGTATGAATACCATGGTCGACCCTGGTATTCAATTTATCGGGATGGACGATTCCGATGAAATGTTGAGCAAATGCGATGAAAAATTGCAAACAGCAGGCTTTGCCCGTCCTTATCAATTGATCAATGCGGATCTCAATACCGGTGTACAGATTTCGAATGCGTCCGTGGTCGTGCTTTGTCTTACCCTGCAATTTGTCCGTCCGATTGCACGGGAAAGATTATTAAAAAATATTGCCAGTGGTATTAATCCGGGCGGATCGTTGATTTTAGTGGAAAAAATCCTGGCCGAAGAAAGTGGGTTCAACCGGGATTTTATAAAATATTATTATAATTACAAACGCCGAAACAGTTATTCCGAACTTGAAATCAGCCAGAAAAGGGAAGCACTGGAAAATGTGCTCATCCCTTATAAACTCAGCGAAAACATTTCCTTACTGCGCGATGTAGGTTTTGATCATGCTGAAGTGTTTTTTAAATGGTATAATTTCGCGGGCCTCATCGCTACAAAAAGATCCTGATGATCACAATAGGTAATTTCTTTTTTAAATACCGCAATATTTTATTCATTGTATTGTACCTGGCTTTGTTCATTCCTTCTCCGCCGTTATTCAATGAGGCCAGGTTTGGAACCACTTTTTTCTGGTGGCCGATAGGCATTGGTTTGCTGATTACGTTTAAAGGCCAGTTTATACGAGCGCTGACTATTGGCCTGGCTTATATAGTCAGAGGGGGCAAAGACGGTAAAGTGTATGCAGAAGGCCTGGTGACAGAAGGTGTATTTGCCCATTGCCGCAATCCTTTATATGTAGGCAATATCCTTATGCTGGCCGGTGTAGGTGTGTTGGCTAATTCATTTTGGTATGTCGTGATCGTGATCCCGGTGTTTTTATTCATCTACCAGGCTATCGTGCTGGCTGAAGAACATTTTCTTCAAAATAAATTCGGGATCGGATTTATCCAATATTGCCAGAGGGTTCCAAGGTGGTGGTTTCGAATGAATGGATTTTTTAAAACAATCTCCGGTATGCACTACAACTGGAAGCGTTATGTCCTGAAGGAACATACTACTTTTTTTATCTGGCTTACCGGGATTATACTTATCATTTTATTTAAGTACCCTCATCTGACCCAGCATGATCCGCAATGGAGATTGAATATCCTTACCTGGATCATTCCCATCCTGGGATTAATTTATGCTTTGATCCGGTATTTAAAGAAGTCGGGGAGATTGGTGGAGTGAGTCGCGAGCAGCGAGCCGTGAGCATCCGTCCACGGCTTGCACGAATCTCATTTCTCGAATCTGGTATATCATTATAAGCCTTAGAACTCTCGGTGCTCCTCAGTAGCTCAGTGGCTATCTCACTCTATACTCTCTCCAAACTCTTTTTCACAAAATCCGTCAAATCCGCTCCTGTCAACATATTCTGATTTAGCAAGGCGAGGCGGTACAAATGGGTCGCTATTTCTTTTTGTGCACCTTCATCCGCAGTATTCAATATTTTTTCAGCGATCAAAGGATGATTGGCGTTGACGATGACCTGGTAAGAATCCGGAAACATATCAGCACCCATCCCCTGCATCATTTGCATTTCTTTCATACGCCGGATAAATTCCGGTTTGGTGATATGCACCGGGGCATCGGATGGGGGAAGGGCTTTTACTTCGACCCGGTTCATAGTACCAGCCGTAAAAGTTTCAAACAAGGTTTTGATTTTATCTTGTTCGGCTTGTGAAAGCACCGCCTCTATTTTTTCTTCTTTTTCGATGAGTTTGTCCAGCGTCTCTGAGTCCACCCGGGTAAAGTGGGTCTTTTCAACTTTGGTTTCCATATGCTGCATAAAATGGTTGTCGATAGGCTGGTCCATGACGAGGACATCGTACCCACGGTCGCGTGCTGCCGTGATATAGGCATGGTGTTGAGCTGGGGCATGGGTATAGAGATAGATCACCTGCCCATTTTTATCCGTTTGATTGATAGCTATTTTTTCCCGATAGGCTTCCGGCGTAAAATAGGAACCATCTTCACTTTTTAATAAAGAATAGGATAATGCTTTTTCATAAAATTTTTCGTCTGTGATCAATCCATATTTCACAAAAGGACCGATATCGGACCACTTGGATTCAAAGGCTGGCCGATCGTTTTTAAACAATTCCTCCAATTTGTCGGCTACTTTTTTGGTGATGTAGGAAGTGATTTTTTTCACCTGACGGTCGCTCTGCAGGTAAGACCTTGATACATTGAGCGGGATATCCGGTGAGTCGATCACACCATGCAGCATCATCAGGAAATCGGGCACGATATCTTTTACTTCATCGGTGACATAGACCTGGTTGCTGTACAACTGGATTTTGTTTTTCTGCCACTCCATGCCCGAAGTCAGTTTGGGGAAATATAAAATACCCGTCAGGTTGAATGGATAATCGATATTGAGGTGGATCCAAAACAGCGGGGGGGTACTGAATAAATATAAATCGCTGTAAAACTTTTTATAGTCTTCATCCGTCAACTCTGCAGGTGATTTTTTCCAGATCGGCTGAGTGATGTTGATGATATTGTCTACTTCGGTTTTGATTTCTTTCCGGTTTTCACCCTCACCTTCCCAGTCGTATTCGGTGCGGGTGCCAAAGCGGATAGGGAAAGGCAGGAAGCGGCAGTATTTTTTTAATAAGCCTTCGATCTTATTTTTTTCGAGGTATTCTTTGCCTTCTTCATTGATGTGGAGAATGACATCGGTGCCCCGTTCTTTTTTCTTAGTGTCCTTGAGGGTGTATTCCGGGCTGCCGTCGCAGGTCCAAAGGATGGCCGATTCACCTTCCTGATACGATTTACTCAGCACATCCACTTTGTCGGCTACCATAAAGGCGGAGTAAAATCCAAGGCCAAAATGTCCGATGATATTGGTTTCCCCCTTGTATTTTTCTATAAATTCCTGGGCGCTGGAGAGGGCTACCTGGTTGAGGTATTTACGGGCTTCTTCGGCACTCATGCCTATTCCGCGGTCCCGGATCGTCAGGGTCTTTTTCTTTTCATCAATAAGGATATCAATGGTCAGGTCACCCAACTCGCCTTTTGCTACCCCCTTGGAAGATAGGGTCTGCAATTTGGCGGAAGCATCTATCGCATTGGAAATCAGCTCTCTAAGAAAGATTTCCTGGTCGGAATAGAGAAATTTTTTAATGATGGGAAAGATATTCTCGGTCTGTACCGCGATCTGGCCTTTTTCGCTCATGACGTTTTAGTATTTGCAAACAGGGCTGCAATAGCTGTGCCATAGGGGGAGGAACTGACAAAATGGCTTGTAAGGTAATAATGGGATTAGATGGAATTATAAAAAAGAAATTTGCTTCCAAGGAGTTTCTTTTTGATTGTTTTCATCACACAAATACTTCGGACAAACAATCTGTCTTTTCTCAAGATGATCGGGCGATTCCAACTCCGGAAGATCGGCCCGTTTAGTTTTGGATGATAAAAAAATTCAAACAAATTTATAGTGCAGGATGACTAAAGAGAAAAAATTGAAATTCTACTTGGTGATCTTTCCGCGTAATCTGAATTGGTATTGAACGGGCCAAATTACCTTTGTGATTTTAATATCTAAAGGTCACTATAGGATTAAATATAATTTCTCAACTTCACTTAAAATTCTTGAACGTACTTTAAAACAAAATGTCGATAAACTCCATCATTATCTGCAAATACAAATTGAAATCCGCAAACAATTAAAAAACGTTCATGGGGTCCAGGGTCAGCACCTATTTAAATATTCCGGGAAACACAGAAGAAGACTTTATGTTTTAAAAACTGTTTTAAATACAGAATTTCACGGTGAGGGTATCAAGCGGTTTGGTGATATTACCCCGCCGGAAGGTATGCCTCCTTTATCGGAAGAGGATAAGAAACTCATCATTCATGTCGAATTGCCTATCCTGGAAGGACGTATACTGATGGCCACCGATGCACCGGAAAGCATGGGCCTGAAAGTAGAATACGGTACCAATATACATATCAACCTGGAACCGGGTACTAAAGAGGAAACCAAAAGATTATTTGAGGCGCTTTCTATGGATGGCAACGTAACTATGGAGCTCCAGGATATGTTTTGGGGAGCATATTATGGATCCTGCACCGACAAGTATGGCATCAACCGGATATTTAATTTTACCAATCCTTCAACATAGGACTGGATAACCATTGTTGGCCACCGGCAGATGGTTGAGTCAAAAACCTGATTTACAAATTGTAATCTACTATACCCGGACCGTATTTATTTTTATCCGGTTTAAAATAAGTGGTCAAAAAATTTGAGTAACCGAACGGTAACATTTAAATTTGCAGCCAGCTTATTATCTGCGAAATGTTTCTGGAAAAGGCATCCTGTTTCCGGTAAAGGCGGGTAAGGGGCTATTGAATCAAAAGTAAAAAAAATATGATTAAACAATTAGGTCAGATTACCAGGGAACATGAAGAATATCAGGTGGTATTCCACCGGACTTTGCCGCACCCTATCGAAAAAGTATGGGAGGCCATTACAAGCCCCGAACAATTAAAATATTGGTTCACCGAAATAGAAATGGACTTCCGTCCCGGAGGTCAAATCACCATTCATTTCAGGGATAAGGACAAAACACTTTCATTTGGGGAAATCGTCTCTATTGAAGCTTCACACCAATTCGTTTGGACCTGGGAAGGAGAACTGGCTATTTGGGAATTAAAAGCACCAGGGATAAATAAAACCCAATTGACCTTGACCTATAAAAATCTGCCAGGAGATTTTGTTGTTAATGCACCTGCTGGTTTTCATACTTTACTCGACAGATTGGAAGACAGGCTGGAAGGCAGCTCACAGAAGTGGCCATTTGGAACGGAAGAAATGGATCCGGAGCAAATCAAATTACAGGTTCATTATGCCGTCGCTGTATTTCGGGATTTTCCGGAAGTGATTAAAAATCAACCGGTGCTGGTAGAAAGAGTTTTTGATGCACCCATAAATACGGTATGGCAGGCCATCACCGATAAAGACCATATGCAACAATGGTATTTTATACTCGATGAATTTAAACCTGAAATGGGTTTCCAGTTTACCTTTTCAGGCCGGGGCCAACAGGGCGAGGAATACCTGCACCTTTGTACCATTACCGATTTAATGGAACCCAACAGACTGCAATATAGTTGGAAGTATAAAAATCATCCGGGGTACTCCCTGGTGACCTTCGAACTTTTTGAAACCGGAAATCAAACCAGGTTAATCCTCAGCCATCATGGTTTGGAGACTTTTCCGCAAGACAAACCTGATTTTGCCAGGAATAGCTTTAAGGAAGGATGGAATGAAATTATCAATAACAGCCTGAAGGGATTTCTTGAGAAAAACCCCTAACTACCAATCCCTAACTACCAATCCCAAACGATTGCGAAAAGGAAAATTGACTTGAAAAAATACCTGTACGAAATCATTCATATGGTTCCTGAATTAGCTCAACGATTTGAATCTGCTAATGCCGTGGATGAAGTAAAAGGATTTGGCTTGCCCCTGGGCTCTCAAAAATGCAGGATATCCGGCAGCCGGTTTTTGTTGTGCGGGGATGCTGCTTCCCTGATTGATCCGATCACAGGAGAG
>JAWXBI010000077.1:0-11054 GCA_034439915.1 Saprospiraceae bacterium
TGATGGAGTCTATATTTAAGTTTGACATGATATTTTTTTAGTTTCTCGCAGAGACGCAAAGGCGCAAAGAGAATTTTTTTTGATGGAGTCTATATTTAAATTTGACATGATATTTTTTTAGTTTCTCGCAGAGACGCAAAGGCGCAAAGAGAATTTTTTTTGATGGAGTCTATATTTAAATTTGACATGAGGTCTTTTTTATTTCTCGCCAAGGCGCAGCGTTAGCGAAGACGCAAAGGAAGATTAATTTAATAGTTAGTTAGTTAGTTTATTTACTTTATGCACTGACATCTACACAACCGTAATAATGGCCTGGAGCCACTTTATACTTCAGGTATTTGACCATCACCTCTTCGGAAGTGTTGAAACCACGGATGGTTTCCGATTTTAATAAGCTGAAAAAGTCTTTTTCCTCTTTTACGGTAGATTGAGATAGATTGAGAAATAAGGCTTCTCGTTGTGCCTGGCTGGCTGCGGCAAAAGAAGTTTGATGAGCAGACTGTGCGGCCTGATCCAGTCCTGCAAGCTGTTTTTTTACATTTTCCTGCACCGCTTTTTCATAACACCGGTCAAATAACTTTTGCAGAAACAGATCTACACCGACGGATTTGGCGCCGATGGATCCGCCGACAGGAATAATGGTGTCTACCAGGGCCGTTAAAATCTCCTGTTCCATCTTACTAAATGAGGAGACAAAGCTTTTGAGTGAATTGACCGACCATCCGTTGGCCCAGGAAGGTAAAGCCATCAGACCACTTGTTGCGGCCAATAAATGTTTTAAAGTACTCCGACGATTCATATTCGAGTTTTTTAATTACTTATCCATTAAGGGGTTGAATAAATTTAAGGGTAATTCCCGGATCAATGGCATGATTTAACGGGTAAATGAGGAGTCTGTTGTATTTAGGTGGGAATAGTGTAAAAAGGGGATTAAATAAGAGTAAGGGACATGAGGTTGAGGCCTGCCCGAATTCCGGTCACGGAAGGCGGGCTGAGGTTAAGCTCCGATCCGACGGTTCGGATCGTGGGGGGAGGCCTGACAGCGGAATGGAATTTTGGATGGACAATAGGTTAAGGTCGCGTCTACCCGAATTAGGACCATGAGAAATTCGACATTCTTTTTACCTTTGCACAAATTTGAGATAAATGGACATTTTTGAAAGAATACGCGCCAATATGGGTCCTTTGGGACAGTACGCCGACATAGCCGAAGGATATTATTTGTTTCCAAAGCTAACCGGAGAAATAGGTTCCCGCATGATGTTTAATGGAAAAGAAGTGATTTGCTGGAGTATCAATAATTACCTGGGACTGGCTAATCACCCGGAAGTCCGGAAAGTAGATGCCGAAGCCGCTGCCGAGTGGGGCATGGCTTATCCAATGGGTGCTCGTCTCATGACCGGTGAAAGCGACCTCCATATGCAATTGGAAAAAGAACTGGCTACTTTTGTTAAAAAAGAAGCGGGATGCTTGCTGAACTTCGGTTACCAGGGAATGGTATCTTGTATTGATTCATTGGTAGGGCGTCGCGACGTGATTGTATATGATGCTGAAAGCCATGGTTGTATAATCGACGGGGTACGGTTACACCTGGGCAAAAGGATTGCTTTTGAGCACAACAACATGGAGAGTTTTGAAAAACAGCTTATCCGGGCTGTAAAAATGGCTGAAGAAGGTGGAGGAGCAGTGCTTGTCATCTCTGAAGGCGTATTTGGTATGCGGGGTGACCAGGGCAACCTGAAGGAAATTGCTGCCTTTAAGTCCAAATATCCCTTCCGTTTACTGGTAGATGATGCCCACGGTTTTGGTACGCTGGGCCCCAATGGGGAAGGTGCGGGAGTAGAACAGGGAGTGCAGGATGATATCGATATTTACTTCGGGACATTTGCTAAATCAATGGCATCCATTGGTGCATTCATTGCTGGGCCACCGGACATAGTCAAATTTCTCAAATACAATATGAGAGCACAGGTTTTTGCCAAAACGCTGCCGATGCCCGTGGTGGTAGGTGCATTAAAACGCCTGGACCTGATCCGTAATAACCCCGGACTCAAGCTACAACTCTGGAAAAATGTAAATGCCCTTCAAAATGGTTTGAGGGAAGCGGGTTTTGATATTGGTATTACTACGACTCCGGTAACCCCGGTATTTTTGAAATGCCACCCGAAAGAGGCCTCTCAATTGGTAATGGATTTCAGAGAAAATCACCGGATATTCTGCAGCATGGTTATCTATCCTATAATTCCTAAAGGAGAAATCATTTTACGGCTCATTCCGACAGCTGTCCACACCCAGGAAGATATTGAACTGACCTTAACTGCTTTTAAAGCGGTAAGTGGCAAATTGCTGCGGGGAGAATACAGTACTACAGTGTTTAACCCACTGTTGCATCAGGAAACAGTAACTGCCTGACCTTAATTCATTTCGGGAGGACCCAGATAACTCGGTTTCAGACCACCCCGGTCCAGAACTATTTTTTGTAAAACCACTCCGGGATGGATCATCCATTATTTAATGGTGTGTTTTCCTGTTTTCAAAATGCGGTGACTGGAAGAGCGGATGATAATGTTATTGGCCACCCAGGATTCCCAGGTGCGAACACTTTGGTCTTCTGCATGGAGGCTGATGATCTGAGGGGAATCACCGTCAATCGATACGGCACACAACAAACCCCCATCATTGTGGAAATTTAAAGTAGGTGAAAAATGCAGAAGAAGCCGGTAGGTGCCGGTATCGGATATCTTAATCTTATACTCAGTCCTGGGAGAATTGCCAGTCAAAGGGATATCCGGTGAATTAACCTGGAATGTAGTCAATGCATTGCCGGTTCGACCGTGATCAGGTAAGATCACCCATTCCACATCCGAAGAATGGATAGCCTTGTTATACTTATTCACTAATGATGAATTATTTTGGCCATAGGAGTTCAATTCACTTTATTGTATCCTTAAAGGCAGAAAATCGGTTAACGCTGGCTATTTCCGGATTTTAATCGCTGAACGATCCCAGTGGACCTGTTAATTTACCAGTGCATTGATTTTGAAGCAACGAAAGCTTGCGTTATGGACTGCGAGATGATGTTTTGATCTTTGCCATTGCTGACCAATTGAATGTCCTTGACATTGTAATGCACGGAAAATCCGCTTTCCAAAGGACCAGCCGCTTCAAACTGCATCTTGCCCAGGCTTTTTAAAAACATTACCTGGTGAAGAATCTTTCCGTTCTTTCAGACGCAATTACCTCCCCGATTTTTGCTCAGATTAAAAATCTATATTTACCACCCATGAAAGGTTTGTTGACCAATCTTACTTTTTGGGTGCTATTAGCTATTTCCCTGGGTGTGATTTTAGGGCATTTTTATCCCGAGTGGGTATTAAAACCTATTCTAAAAGAAGAATGGAAAGCCCACTTTATGGGGCAGGAACTCAAAGTCGGCAGGTCGTTGAGTGAATTTTTAGGCAGTGGGTTTATTTCTATTGTAAAAGTTTTTATCAACCCCATTATATTCCTGACGATTACCCTGGGTATCGTTAATATGGGAGACCTGAAAAAAGTGGGTAAAGTAGGAGCAAAAGCCCTGATCTATTTTGAGGTCGTCACTACGGCTGCTTTGATTATAGGAATCGTGGTGGCCAATATTATCAGGCCGGGAGATGGGGTCATACCGGTCGGCGACCTGGGGGATATTTCAAGATATACAAACCAGGCGGCTGACTTCAGCTGGATCCAATTTTTTAAAGATAATTCTACGATCCAGGTTTTGGTACTGGCCCTGGTGAGTGGTATTGTCCTCAACCGATCCAGATTTCGGGAACCGGTAATCAATTTTATGACCAAAGCTGCCAAAATTGTTTTTAGATGGTTATACCGTGTTATGTTGTTGGCTCCCCTGGGCGCTTTCGGAGGAATGGCATTTACGATTGGCAAATATGGGATTAAAGCCTTGTTTCCCCTCGGCAAGCTCATGCTGACCGTGTATTGCACCATGGCTCTTTTTATTTTTATTGTATTGTGGTATATTTTGAAGTATTATCAGATCAGCATCTGGAAATTTTTAAAATATATTAAAGAAGAATTGTTGATTGTATTGGGAACCTCATCCTCAGAAGCCGGTTTACCTAATCTAATGGTAAAGCTCGAACGAATGGGGTGTTCCAAATCAGTGGTTGGTCTGGTAGTGCCAACCGGATATTCCTTCAACCTGGATGGGACCACCATCTATTTATCCATGGCGATTATTTTTCTGGCCCAGGTTTATCATGTTGATCTCAGTCTAAGCCAGATGCTGACAGTGATCGGAATTTTGATGATCACGTCCAAAGGTGCGGCCGGAGTTACCGGCAGTGGTTTTATTGTGTTGGCTTCCACCCTGGCAGCAGTCCGCGTCATACCCATTGAAGGCCTTGCTTTGCTCCTCGGTGTCGACCGCTTCATGTCTGAGGCCCGGGCACTCACCAATTTTATTGGCAACGGGGTAGCCACCATATGGATAGCTAACAATGAAGACGAATTTGATCGCAATAAAATGAACAAGGTCCTGGGTATTCCAGAGCTGACTTAGCCTATAGATTAAAACTATGCTCAGTCTTATTGGAATTACATTAACTGGAATATTTGTTTTTCTTTCATCGATCCATTTCTATTGGGGTATCAGGGGGATGAACCCTGGAAGTAAGGTGATTCCCTCCGATTCCGGAGGGAAATTATTGTTCATCCCCTCGCGTTTTGACAGCTTGGTGGTTGGTGCCGGATTGGCTGCATTTTCCTTTTTGGTATTGATCAAATCCAATTGGATCAATTTTTCCCTTCCTTCCCTGATCGTAGAAATTGGCGTCTGGGTAGTAGCAGGTTTATTTCTGTTAAGGGCCATTGGAGATTTTAAATATGTAGGAATTACCAAAAAAATTAAAAACACGGCCTTCGCCCGGATGGACAATCAGTATTATACGCCTTTATGTATAATAATTGCTTTGATGGCTTCGCTCCTGAATCTAATGGATTAAATGGGTCAGCCCTGGCCCGCTCATCAGGCGTTGATTGCTGCTATCAATTGAGTATAATACTTTTCATATTGGGGCAGGATCAGGTCAATGTCGAATTTTTTGGCCCGTTCAGAAGCCTGATATTTAAATTGTTCCAGCAAGGTATCATCCTGTAACAAACGGATCGCACTCTGCACCATGCCATTGATGTCGCCCACGGGATGCACAAATCCGCTCCAACCATCGAGGTTTAATTCAGGCAAACCACCGGCATCGGAAGAAATGACCGGGATATTGCAGGCCATGGCTTCCAGGGCTGCCAGGCCAAAACTTTCATTTTCACTGGGGATCAGAAACAAGTCGCTGATGGCCAATAATTCTTCAACAGCATCCTGTTTTCCTAAAAAACGGACATGGTCACTAATTCTGATTTTACGGCACAGTTCTTCCATGCGCTGTCGTTCAGGTCCGTCGCCGAGAAGCAATAATTTACTGGGAATACATTCCAGCACTTTTTCGAAAATATGGATGACATCATCCACCCGTTTCACTTTTCTGAAGTTGGAAGTATGGATCAATATTTTTTCGCCGTGAGGAGACAGGACTTTTTTAAAATGGGTTTTATCAATTTTACGGAATCGTTCAAAATCGATAAAATTATAAATGACCTGGATTTCTTTCTCGATATTAAAATAACTCAGGGTCTCATTCTTCAGGGCCTGGGAGACGGCAGTGACCCCATCGGATTGATTGATACTGAACTCCACGACAGGGGCGAAGGAAGGGTCTGCGCCGACGAGGGTGATATCCGTCCCGTGCAGGGTGGTGACCACAGGAATCGATATCCCTTGTTTTTCCAGTATTTTTTTTACAATAAAGGCTATGGTTGCATGGGGAATGGCATAATGTACATGGAGCAAGTCAAGCTTTTCAAATTTAATGACATCAACCAGTTTACTCGCAAGGGTGGTGTCATACGGGGTGTATTCAAATAAAGGATAATCCAATGCATTGACTTCATGATAATAAATATTAGTTTGAAACGAACCCAGTCGAACCGGTCTTTTGTAACTAATGAAATGAATTTCATGGCCCCTTTTGGCGAGGCCCAAACCCAGTTCGGTGGCCACCACACCGGAGCCTCCGAAAGTGGGGTAACAGACGATCCCTATTCGCATAGCTGAAAGTTATAAATAATACTGATAAGACAATCCGAAACGGTATATTGTTCATTGATTTGTGGAGGTATTTAACAGATTCATAAAATATATTTGTATTATGTATATCCTTGTATTACAGCATTATATATTAAAAATTATCACCTAAATTACTTAGTATACACTAAAAAATTTATAAACTCCTAAATTTGGACTCATTTTTGTAATATTAA
The DNA here is from genome assembly GCA_034439915.1 of Saprospiraceae bacterium. Lineage (GTDB taxonomy): Bacteria > Bacteroidota > Bacteroidia > Chitinophagales > Saprospiraceae > JADJLQ01. The sequence continues at coordinate 6,373 of JAWXBI010000077.1, forward strand.
CCCGATCTAACCCAATTTTGATTTGCAATAATGATCAATAATCGAAAAAAAAAATTGATGTGTTCAATATGAAGCAAAGAGCTCCGGAATATAAAGAGGCAGAGGCTGCAATTCGATTAAAATTGGAAAAGGAGCTTCCAGGGGATCTTACCTACCATGGATTTCATCATACGGAGGATGTGTTAAAAGCCGGACTATTAATTGCCAAGACAGAAGGCGTTTCAAAAAAAGAGACCCAACTGCTCCGGGTGGCTATCCTTCTGCATGATTCAGGATTTATCCATACGTATAAAGGGCATGAGGATATGGGATGCCGCATTGCCCGCGAATTTCTGCCCAGATACAATTTTACCAAAGCAGAAATTGACCTGATATGCGGTATGATCATGGCCACTAAAATTCCCCAGACTCCGGATACCTTACTTGAACGTATTATATGTGATGCTGATTTGGATTATTTGGGCCGGGATGATGTTTTTCAGATAGCCGATACCTTGTACACTGAAATTAAATTGTACATCAACCCACTGTCCGCAGAAGAATGGAACAATCTGCAAATCAGTTTTCTGGAAGCGCATGAATATTTTACAAAATTTTCCAAATCCAACCGATCTCCGGCTAAAATGGAATATCTACAGCGTTTGCGTGAAAACCATATCGTCGTTTAATTAGTTACCCTCTATGCATCTCATACAAAGCAAAGATTCTCTTACCAACTATCCTTCCCCGTCGAGCATGGATAGTACGACTGAAAATTACTGGAGAATATTTGATGTTAATCTGGCCTGGATCAGACAGTCCGACACCAAAGCGTATACCATCTTTATGATTTATGGGCTCTCCATCTCCGTAGCATTATCCAATGCCCAATCTGTAGCGGGCCTGGTAAAAGAATCCAATCTGGTTTTATTGTTGAGTATTGTTTATCTCTTAGCATCCATGATTGCTATGATTTTTGGCTTTCGTTGCCTTCAACCATCTTTAAAACTCAAATATCCGCCTTCTATCATTTTTTTTGGCAGCATTGCCCGGACTTACACCAGCCCGGAAGATTATTATGAGGCTTCTCTGAAAGTAATAAACGACGATGAGGCCAGAAAAAGGGAATTGTCCAACCAGATCTTTATCAATTCAGTCATCGCGAAAGGAAAATTCGATGATATCACCAAATCCATCACTGCATTTTTAGTAAGTCTGATGACCCTGGTGCTGATCGTAATGAATTATTTTATCTAAAAATAGTATTATATATTATCTTGTTAGCAAACAGCCATACACAGCATGTACCCAGAAAAAATGACGAGCGAACAGGTCATTCAATATTATGATTTATGTCAGTCGGATTATGAATTGGTCTGGCACTTAAAATCAAAGATGGCCATGCACTATGGCTACTGGGATGAAAGTACCAACTCCCTTAGGGAAGCACTCGTCAATATGAATAAATACCTGGCATCCCTATTACAAGTCAGCCCTACAGACTATATCCTGGATGCCGGATGCGGGGTGGGGGGCTCTTCCATCTACCTGGCTGCTCAACATGGTTGCCGTACCATGGGTATTTCATTGAGCGAAAAACAAATCCAAACCTGCCGACAAAATGCCTTGCGATTTCAAACCGATGACCGCTGCCATTTTGAAGTAAAAGACTATACGCAGACGGGATTTGAAGACCAGGCTTTTGATGCCACCTGGGCAGTCGAAAGTGTTTGTCATGCTAATGTCAAAAAAGAATTCCTTCAGGAAACTTACCGCCTGCTCAAACCAGGAGGCCGTATAGTCATTGCTGACTTTTTTACCTTGACCGATAAACCCCCTCCTCATGGACAGCATTTGTTACAGCGATGGGCAGAGTCGTGGGCGGTACCCTTTTTTGAACAGGTAGACCGCTTTGAACAAGACATGCGCGATTGTGGGTTTACCCAAATTCAAAAAACCAATATTACGGATGCCATAAGGCCATCAGCCCGCAGATTGTACTATTATTTTTTTCCCGGCTGGATCATTGGTAATTTTCTTAAAATGACGCGCAAGCGGAGCCAGGTACTTCAGAAAAATCTTTGGTCCAGTTATTATCAGTACCAGGCATTAAAAAACAACTTGTGGAATTATTTTGTTTTTACCGCATCCAAACCCTTTTAACCGATAAGCCTGAAAATCCATAATGCACGAATATTTCATTGGTCCATTAAAAATTAAAACCACAAAATGCAGCTATTTTGAAGCAACCAACAAGCTGAATGGACAATCGTATTTATTGGAATTACCCGCGTCCCGCATTCATGATTTTGATTCCCTGGTCGGATTAAAAAATGACTTTGAAATTTCCAGCCAACTGGACTTCCCGCAAATCCTTAAAGCGCACGAAATTATTCGCCAGGATGCAGGTATTGGGGTCATCAAAGAAATGTTTGCCGGTAGTACCCTGGAGTCTGAGATCGACAATATGGCATTGACCATACCCGAATTTCTGGATCTCGCTTATCAATTGGCGGATTGTGTCGGCAAAGCCCATGCCCAGGGGATAGTACACCGAGATGTAAGTCCCTCGAGTTTTCTGATCAGCCCAGACCGGCAACAGGTAAAACTTTCCTATTTCGGCAATGCCACCACCCTGGCCTCTTCGTCACAACTGTACGAACATTCCGGCCTGGATGCTATTTCACCTTATTATATGAGCCCGGAACAGACCGGACGAATGAATAGGAGTATTGACTACCGCACAGATATCTATTCGTTGGGGATTATATTTTTTAAACTAATCACCGGTAAACTACCCTTCGAAGGAGATATGGCACAAATTATTCATGCCCATATCGCCAAACAACCCATAGAGCCCCATCTTATTAACCGGGCTGTACCACCTATAGTTTCTGAATTCATCCTCAGGATGATGGCCAAAAATGCAGAAAACCGGTATCAAAGTATCTCCGGATTAAAGACGGACATCAAAGAAATCAAAGACCGAATCGTACACAAGGGATTTATCACGGAAATGAAACTCGGTGTAAACGATCATTACTCCAAACTGAGAATTTCTGAAAAATTGTATGGGCGAAACGCTGAATTGAACACCTTGCTGCAGACCTTTGACCAGGCAAAAGATGGCCACTCCGAAGGGCTGATGGTTTGTGGCTATTCAGGTATTGGTAAAACCCGGTTGATTAATGAGGTACAAAAACCGATCATCAAACAAAACGGATATTTTGTATTTGGCAAATTTGACCAGTTTCAAAAAGACCTCCCATATAGTGCCTTCGGCCAGGCTTTCAGCAGCCTTATCCGGAATATACAGGCGCAGGGTGTGGATATATCAGATAAAATCTCGAGTGAAATCCTGCCCATCCTGGATGGAAACGGGGCGTTGTTGACCGATATTATACCCGGCCTTCAGACCCTGATCGGTGATCAGGAAGTTGCGCTTAAACTTGGGTTTACCGAATCCAAAGCCCGGTTTCTAAAAGTATTTGAACGCTTTGTTTCCGTGATTGCAACCGAACAACATCCGTTGGTCTTGTTTATCGATGATTTGCAATGGGCCGATTCTGGTTCCCTGGATTTGATTGAATATTTATTGATGAGCCCCTCCGTAAAGTATTTTATGATTATTGGTGCTTATCGCGACAACGAAGTCAATATTTCGCATCCGCTGATCATGATGACTTCAAGGATCAAAGAAAAAAATCCAGGTCGCTTTCATGAAATTGTCTTAAAAGAACTGGATCTACCTTCTGTAAACGAACTGCTTGGCGATACCCTGCATACGACCTTGGAAAAAACCAACTCCCTGTCCAGGTTATTGATCAAAAAGGCTCAAGGCAACCCTTTTTTCATCCGGCAATTTTTAGAAAAACTGGAAGAAGAAAAACTCCTGTATTATTCGGATCAGGACCTGGAATGGAAATGGCAGGAAACTGAAATTGATAAACTGGCTGTCACAGCCAATGTTATCGATCTGGTCGACCTGAAAATAAAAAAACTACCGGCACCGGCTCAACACATTTTAAATATTGCTGCTTTTTTAGGAAATCGTTTTGACTTGTGTACCCTGGGGATCGCCTCCGAATACGATGAAAATGAAGCGTCGCGGTGGCTTTGGGAATCGGTAGAAGCGGGATTTGTCAACCCCCTGGGCAAATGGAATCAACATTATAAAGATGCCCTTTGGGATGAAATCGGGGTAAAAGACCAACAAAACAATAAGCAGATTTTTTTCCATTTTAATCATGATCGTATACAACAAGCAGCTTATTCCCTCATCTCCGCCGAACAAAGAATTACCACCCATCTGCGGGTAGCCCGGCTTTTAAATCAAAATTATAAAAATGAACTCACCAATGAAGTGATCTTTGATGTGATAAATCACTACAACAATGGGGCATCCCTGATTGATGACCCGAAAGAGAAAGAATATGTAGCGCAGATAAATTTTATTGCGGGAGAAAAAGCAAAAAATTCCAATGCTTACCTGCCGGCACTCAATTATTTTAAAGCAGGACTTCAACTGGTCCCGGAGGAAAAATCAACCCTGTTCCAGGATCTCCTTTTTTCCCAGGCCGAAGCGGAATACCTCTGCGGCAATTTTGATCAGTCGGAACTGATTTTTGACAAAGCGATTAGCCGGGCTCAGAATCCGGTGGAAAAGGCTGCTTTATATGCGCAGAAAATGCGCCTGTACGAAA
>JAWXBI010000078.1:0-9268 GCA_034439915.1 Saprospiraceae bacterium
ATAAAAAACTGTTTGTTTTCCAAACAGGAGACTGATCTGTTGACCGCCCTGCGACAGGGTGAAGATGTAGTGTCATTGATTCATCACAACATCAGTTTAAAAGCAAAGGCCCTGGGAGGGCAGTTTGAGGCCAATATCAATCAGATCCATTCCGAGGACATTCACAACCGGAGTATGATTACGATTGGAGGGTGAGTGAAAAAATGAAGGGAATGATATCTGCACAAGAGGCAAAAAAAATAATTCTAGAGTATATTCGACAATCAGCCGTTATTGAAGTACCCATTGAAGAATCATTGGGTCAGCTATCAGCCTTAGATATATTCTCCCCATTGGACCTTCCCCCCTTCCCCCAATCTTCTATGGATGGTTATGCATTTTCATATGCTGATTTGAATAATCCAGAAGGTCTGGAGATTGTCGACCAGATAGCCGCCGGTGATTCAACGTCCATTCAAATTCAACCCGGTCAAGCGGTGAGGATATTTACGGGCGCTGCTGTCCCCGAAGGAGCTGATACCATCATCATGCAGGAAAAAACGGAAATCAGGGATAAAAGACTATTTATAAAAGATCGAGCATTGATTCCTGGTACCCATTTGCGCTCTATGGGTTCTGAAATCAAAAAAGGTGACCCGGCATTAACCAAGGACAGCCTCTTAAACCCTGCTGCGATTGGATTTCTGGCCAGTATGGGATTGACCAAGGTGAGCGTTTATGCCAGGCCTACTTTAGGTATACTCATCACGGGGAATGAACTGGAGTCACCCGGACATGCGCTCCCCTATGGTAAAGTATATGATTCCAATTCTTTTACCTTTAAATCTGCATTTCAACAAATTGGCATTCGGGAGATTTCTATTTTAAAGGTAACTGATCAGGTAGCACTGTTGATCGAGGCACTTCACGGTGCATTGGATAAGCATGATGTCGTGATCCTTACCGGAGGCGTCAGTGTGGGGGATTTTGATTTTGTAATTGAAGCCACCAGGCATTGCGGTGTGCAGCAAGTGTTTCATAAAATAAAACAAAAGCCTGGTAAACCTTTTTATTTCGGAGTAAAAGAGGGCAAATATGTGTTTGGCCTGCCTGGCAACCCCGCTTCTTCATTGACTTGTTTTTATGAATACATCGAACCTGCCATTCAAAAAATGATGGGTAAGCCGAGCAGTATTAAAATAGCACGGGCTCCAATTACTGCTGAATACGACAAACCCGCAGGACTGACCCATTTTTTAAAAGCCTATTTTGATGGCAGTCGAGTCACCCCTTTGGATGCCCAGGAATCCTTCCGTTTGAAGTCCTTTGCCCGGGCCAATGCACTGATTGCAATCGATGAAAATACTACTTCGGTGTCCGTAGGTGAGGAAGTAGAAGTTCATATCTTACCGGTATAATTCCGGCAATGGATTTTTATTGGTGGTTCTATATCCTCTTATTCATCGTTGCATTTTTATATGCATCTGTCGGACACGGGGGTGCCAGCGGTTACCTGGCTCTGATGGCCCTTGCGGGCTTTGCCCCTGCTGAGATGAGGCCCACCGCTTTAATCCTCAATCTTTTTGTATCCGCCACTTCCTTTATTCAATATTACCGGGGAGGCCATTTCAAGCTAAGGATCTTTTGGCCGTTTATCCTGGCTTCCATCCCGATGGCCTTCTGGGGTGGCCGCATCGACATAGATGATGCTTTCTACAAACAACTATTAGGGATACTGCTGCTGGTTCCGATCATTCGTTTTATATTTTATCCCAACCCATCCATCGAAGAATTAAAAAAAGCGAGTCCGGTGTTTTCTCTTGGCATAGGGGCTATGATTGGTTTTTTATCTGGGTTGATTGGAATCGGCGGAGGCATTTTGCTTTCTCCGGTTTTGCTTTTGTTGAAATGGACGGATCAAAAACAAACCGCAGCGATCAGCGCTTTGTTTATCCTTATCAATTCAGCCTCCGGATTAATCGGGCAATGGACCAAAGGCATTCAGATCAGTTCAGGGATGTTTTTATTAGTCGTGGTAGCATTCGTTGGCGGGCTGTGCGGGGCTTTTTTAGGATCACTGCGATTTGATCAGAAAGTATTGAAATATATCTTAGCGGCTGTGCTGATGCTGGCGGCATTTAAGTTGTTGACTGGGGGATGAGGAGGAGAGAAATTTAATTGCGCCAATGTCTCGCACGGAGAAATTAAAAATTAATTGTGTAATGGTTCGCACGTTGGTTCAATGAGGTTTCAAACCCTGTCCGCCGACAGGCGGGCTTCCAGGTCTTGTAAAAAAATCCAATAACCTGCATTTTGTCATACACACATTCACTCCGTGCATCTCCGTGGACTCCGTGCGAAACTCTATCTTACCAGGCTATAATTCAATACACCGATGGTTAAACAGGTTTTGTCATTTAGTATTCTTATCTTTTTATCCCTTTCAAGTCAGGGAGCATCTCCACTCCAGATCGCACAAACAACATGTGAATACATGGAAAATCCTCTGGGCATTGACGTCACAAAACCACGGTTTTCATGGACATTTAATAACACATCCAGAAATCAATTTCAATCGGCTTATGAAATTTTAGTCAGTGAAAATTTAAATGACCTGGAACAAAACAAAGGGAACAATTGGTCAACAGGAAAAATCACCGATACTCAAAATATACAGATTGAATATACAGGTACTCCTTTAAAATCTTTTACCCGATATTATTGGAAAATCAGGGTCTATAATCACGAAGGCCAGGTGTCGGAATGGAGCAATACAGCCTGGTTTGAAACGGCCATGTTGAAGGCTTCAGACTGGCATGGACAATGGATCAATGATGGGAGCACCAGCCCTTCGACAGATTCCTTGTATTACCTCGATGACCCAATGCCTTTATTCAGAAAAAAGTTTTTATCCAATAAGAACATCGTATCGGCAAGGTTATACCTGAGCGGTTTAGGATATAGTGAAGCATATTTAAATGGTCAAAAAATCGGCGATCATGTCTTGGATCCGGGATTTACGACTTACCGGAAACAAGTCTATTATGTGGTCCATGACATCACTTCACACTTAAAAAACGGCGAAAATGTAATAGGGGTTCGTCTTGGCAGCGGATGGTGGAACCCCCTGCCCCTGCGTATGTTTGGCCGATGGGATTTACGCGAATTTCAGGAATCCGGAAGGCCGTGCTTGAGGGCCGAGGTTCATATCCGTTACGAGGATGGTCAACTGGAAAACATTCCAAGTAATACCACCTGGGAGGTAGCTCCAGGCCCGGTTTTGCAAAACAATGTCTACCTGGGAGAAAAGTATGATGCCCGCCTGGAAAAATCCTTTGATGACCCTGCCATTTGGAAAAATTCAAGTCTGACTTCAGGTCCGAGCGGTGTATTGACTGCACAAATGTTGCCTCCAATCCGAATAACGAAATATATTAAACCAATCCTTGTCAAACCTTCAGGACGGGACACCTTTATAGTCGATATGGGTCAGAATTTTGCAGGAGTGGCGAAGATTAGAGTAAATGGCCCGACGGGTACACGAATCACTATGCGATTTGGCGAGGATACCCTTAAAGATGGCCGCTTAAACTGGTGGACCACCGTGGCGGGTCAAATCAAAGAAGCGTGGGGCCTGAAAGGTGGTCCGGGGGCACCGAAAACAGCCTGGCAGAAAGATGAGTTTATCCTCAAAGGAGGTGGAATTGAAAACTGGGCACCTTCATTTACCTTTCATGGTTTTCGATATATTGAAGTGGTTGGTTGGCCGGGTATTCCGACCGTAGATGACTTCACCGGATTGCGGATGAATTCCGATTTGGTTTCCAACGGCAAATTTCAATGTTCCAATACTATGTTTAACCAATTGCATCAGGTGATTCAATGGACTTTTTTAAGCAATGTCTTCAGTGTACAATCGGATTGTCCCGCAAGGGAAAAAATGGGGTATGGTGCAGATATGGTGGTCAGCACTGAGGCATTTATGTACAATTATGATATGGCCCAGTTTTACGCTAAAGCGGTTCGCGATTTTGCCAATGAACAAAGACCGGAAGGAGGTATTACAGAAATTGCCCCTTTTACCGGCATAGCTGACCGTGGTTATGGAGATCAATCCGGGCCGCTCGGTTGGCAATTGGGTTTTCCGTTTTTACAAAAGAAACTATATGAATTTTACGGAGACAAACGTATCATTGAAAATAATTATGAAGCTTTCCTCCGGCAAATGGACTTTTTACAATCCAAGGCAGTCAACTACCTTTTTTATTGGGACATCAGTGATCACGAGGCTTTGGATACCAAGCCGGAAGCCTTGACCGCTGGGGCATTTTATTACCACCATGCGCTGTTAATGGCTGAATTTTCAACTATTTTAGGAAAAAAGGAAAACAGTGATAAGTATACCAAACTCGCCGACAATATTAAAAAAGCGCTGATACGTAAATACCTGGTCAACGGTACCGGGCGATTTGATAATGGTACCCAATCTGCCCAATTGTTTGCACTCTGGTACCAACTGGCTCCGGATCGCCCAGCTGCCTTGCAAACCCTGTGGCAGGAATTTGAAAGACATGACATGCATATATCCACCGGTATATTTTCTACTAAATACCTGTTTGATGTTTTGAGGGAGGAGGATCAAAATGAATTGGCCTATCAATTGGCTAACCAGCGGGATTATCCGGGATGGGGACATATGTTAAACGAAGGGGCTACCACCTTATGGGAAACCTGGGCTTATCCTGAACGGGCACCTTCCCAAAATCATCCCATGTTTGGTTCTATTGATGAATGGTTTTACCGCTCGATCTTGGGAATCAACCCCACCGCACCAGGTTTTGCTTCCATACAGATAAAACCACAACCTGCGGGTGACCTGACCTGGGCGAAGGGCTCTTATAATTCGATTCGCGGCAACATAATTAGCGACTGGAAAATCCAGGGCAAGAAGTATAGTCTAAAAGTTAGTATCCCTGCGAATATAAAAGCAGAGGTGTGGATCAGATGTAAAGAAAATGGACCACTAAAAGAAAACGGGAATCCCGTCACCAAGGTAGTTTACAAAAATGGATATGCCATTGTCGAAACCGGATCGGGAGACTATTCCTATGAAAGCGAATACTGATTATGATTAATGTTCATGTACAATTTCAAAATTAATGAGATCGCAGAAACCTGGTCCTCAATTCACTCATGGATTATTTATATTCGGTCTCCAAAATTCAACCTAATGAAAAGAATAACCCTGCTTAGTTTTTTAATTTTTTTTAGCCTTTTGAAGGTCCTGGCTCAGTCCATCACTTCAACCCGAATAGATTCGTTGGTAGCCCTTACCTTAAAAACTTTTGATGTGCCCGGGATTGCAGTAGCTGTGATTAAAGATGAAAAGGTCATCCATTCTAAAGGATATGGGGTCCGTTCGCTTAGAAACAACCTTCCGGTAGATGAAAATACGTTGTTTGGCATTGCCTCAAATTCTAAGGCCTTTACTGCTGCAGGCCTGGCAATGATGGTAGATCGTGGCAAATTAAACTGGGATGATAAGGTGATCGATTTTATCCCGGGGTTCAGGATGTACGATCCCTATGTAACGGATGCCTTTACGATCCGGGACTTATTGACCCATCGGAGTGGCCTTGGCCTGGGGGCAGGCGATCTGATGTTTTTTCCGGATGGGAATAATTTTACCAAAGAAGAAATCATAACTAATATCCGGTATTTGAAACAAGTATCCGGGTTTCGCACCCAATACGACTACGACAATAATATGTATATCGTGGCCGGTGAAGTCCTGGTCAGAGTTGTTGGAAAAAGCTGGGAGGAATTTATTGAAGACAGCATCATGAAACCTATTGGATTTATTCAAAGCAAAGCCTCCTGGGGCCGTGTAAAAAACAATCCTAATATCATTGATGCCCACGTACCATTCAATGGAAAGGTGCAGGCTATCGAACATGATTGGTCGGAAAATGCCAATGCAGCCGGGGGCATCATGAGCAACCTGACTGATCTGAGCAAATGGGTAATCCTTCAAATGAACAAGGGTAAATACGGAACCGGTTTGAACAAAAAATTATTCAGCGAAGAAGTTCATCATGAAATGTGGTCGGTTCAAACACCCATCAAAGTCGGTGGACCGGGAGCTTACAATACTCATTTTGCTGGTTATGGCCTGGGATGGGCCCTGAGCGATGTGCAAGGTTATAAACAAGTATCTCATACCGGAGGCTTATTGGGTACGGTAACCCAGGTGACCATGATCCCTGAACTGAAACTGGGTATTATCGTTTTGACCAATCAGCAAAGTGGAGCTGCATTTACTGCGATCACCAATACCATCAAGGACGTCTATTTTGGGATCACCGGTAAAGACCGGGTCAGGCAGTATCATGACAATGTGGTTAGGAATGAGGCGGAAGCCAAAAAAATTACGGATAATATCTGGAAGGCCATTGACTCTACCCAAAAAGCCAATCCGGCAAAACCCAATACTGCTTTATTTACAGGCACCTACACAGATAAATGGTTTGGCGAAGTTGACCTGACCGAAAAAAGCGGAAATCTTTGGTTCACCTCCAGGAAATCACCACGTATCACCGGACCATTATTCCCATACAAAGGGAGTACCTGGATTGCCAAATGGAATGACCGTAGCCTGGATGCCGATGCGTATGTTGTTTTTTCTCTGGATACTGAAGGAAAGGCTTCTGGTATGACGATGAAGGCGATCTCTCCATTGACTGATTTTAGTTTTGACTTTCACGATCTGGAATTTAAGAGGAAATGAGGAAAGAAGTATCGCACGGAGAAGTAAATAAAAATACACCAACTACATCTTTCTCCGCTCCGCGACTCCTCTGCGTCGCTAGCCGCTTCGCCGGGTGAAGGCTTTCCGGATTCGACATTTGTGTTGCGAACCCAATACCCGCATGTGAATCGTTCATTAAGAAACAAAAAAAGCCCTCCCTAAAATCCGTATTTTTGTTGTTCAATGAATACCAATAAAATTTCAATTCTGTTTTTTGGTCAATTGACTGAACTAACCGGCAAGACCGAACTTGAATTGAGTGGCATTGAAGACACGCTTGCAGCGCAGGAAATCTTAAAAGACCTATTCCCAAAACTTGGTCAGACACCCTATTTATTGGCGCTCGACCGGGAAATCATTCATGAGAATATACCTTTAAAAGGGAATCATACCTTAGCGTTATTACCTCCTTACGCCGGGGGCTAAAACAGGAAAATGACTATGAATTCGCACCGGATCAGAAATATCTTCATTCAAGGCCCCATTTCAGCGGCGTTCATCGCAGAAAAAATTGCGGCCCATGCCGTTAAATTAAATATTGGAGGGCATAGTATTTTCCTTGGACAGGTCAGGGCTGATCAAAAAGAAAATCAGGAAGTCCTCTGCATTGAATATACTACGTATGAAGAAATGGCACTGGACGTTATGCATAAAATACGGCAGGAAATATTTGATCAATACGAATTGACCTGCCTGCATATTTATCATAGTCTTGGAACAGTAAAGGCTGGTGAAATTTCACTCTTTGTATTTACTTCATCGATTCATCGAAAACCTGCAATTGATGCTTGTTCTGAAATCGTAGAGCGCATCAAAAAAGAACTACCGGTGTGGGGGAAGGAGATCCTTTCCGATCAAACCCATGTATGGAAAGAGAACAAATAAACCCTGAACATTTCAACTCAAAACATGGTAGACATCACTCATAAAAATCATACGCTCAGAAAAGCAGTAGCAGCTGCCATTGTCAGTGTTTCGTTACCGGAAACGATGGATAGCATCCGGAATAAAGCCGTACCCAAAGGTGACATTTTCGAATTTTCAAGGGCAGCCGGTTTGCTCGCAGTAAAAAAGACCAGTGATTTGATTCCGGATTGCCATCCTTTGCCGATTGAGTATACCGGCATCACCTATGAGCTAATGGATCTCGAAATCCACATTCTGGTGGAAGTGCACACCATCTATAAAACGGGGGTCGAAGTAGAAGCCATGCATGGAGCATCCTTAGTCGCACTGACTATCTATGATATGCTTAAACCCCTTGACAAAGGCGTTGAGATAAAAAATATCAGACTTTTATCTAAACAAGGAGGGAAGTCGGATTTGAAAAAAAACAAATACCAACACCTGCAGGTAGCGGTATTAGTTTGTTCCGATAGTGTTTCAGAAGGGAAATCAGAGGACACTTCCGGAAAGATTGCAGTGGAAAAATTAAAGGATTACGGATTACAAAACATTTCTATTCAAGTCATACCGGATAATTTTGATATCATCCAAAATATGGCCAAATCCTGCAGTCAGGATGTCGACCTCATTTTCTTTATTGGGGGCACTGGTCTCTCTCCAAGGGATCTTACCCCGGATGCCATCAAACCGCTACTCGAACGCGAAATCCCCGGCATCCCGGAAACTATACGCCATTACGGCCAACAACGTACACCATTTGCCATGCTGTCCAGAGGAGTAGCTGGGTTTATCGGTGGAGCTTTAGTAATAACCTCGCCCGGTTCCCCCGCTGCCACAAAAGAAACCATCGATGCTTTATTCCCCGCTGTACTCCATGTTTTTAAAATCAGGGATGGTAAAAGACATGATTAAGGTATCAGCGATCAGCAGTCGGCTATCAGCTATCAGCGGTCAGTTACCTGAATTCCTCAAACCCCTCACCCCTCAATTCCTCAACCCTCACCCCTCATTCCTCAATCCGCCTTCCTTACCGGAATTCGGACAGGCCTTAACCTCAACCCTACTCCATGTACCCCAACACCATCACCACTTCCATCCCCGAATTTATTGACCAAACTGTTTTGAAGTTCAACAGTATCGAAGACACGGAATGGGAATACAAACCCGATCCCAATATATGGTCAAAAAAAGAAATCCTGGGTCATTTAATTGATAGTGCCATGACTAACCTCCGCCGGCTGGTAGTTACTCAATATCAACCTAATACCAAGATCTTATACCGCCAGAATGAATGGGTCGGTTATCAACAATATCAGCATGCCTCGATCCAGGACATTATCACCTTGTGGAAGCTGATTAATCAACAATATCATAGAACGGCTTCTGATTTACCGGCAGCATCCTTACAACTGACTTGTGATACGGGCAGCCATGAACCTAAACTGCATACCCTGGAATTTTTGATCCATGATTATTGGGGGCATCAGGAGCATCATTTGAGGCAGATTATGTAGCGGCGACTTCAGTCGCTGTCTTAAGGGCAACGTGCGGTTCATGCTGAGTTTTAGGCGAGGA
>JAWXBI010000079.1:0-17486 GCA_034439915.1 Saprospiraceae bacterium
AGTGGATTACCAGGATTTTGAAATGGTCTGAACCGGGATTCTCGCGATTTAGTGGATTACCAGGATTTTGAAATGGTCTGAACCGGGATTCTCGCGATTGAGTGGATTGCCAGGATTTTGAAATGGTCTGAACCGGGATTCTCGCGATTTAGAGGGTTACCAGGATTTTGATTAGCGGATTAAAATCCAGGTAAATCCTTTTAATCTCATAAATCCTGGTTCAGACATTATCGGTAAAGCTGTAAGGGAAGGGTTCGAACCTCCACGGAGAGCTTAGCACAAGTACATTGCCTGGTGGTCAACCCCAGTCTGTCCACAAACAGGGACAGGCCTTATACTTAGTTTATCGCTTGACTCCACCCCCGAGACAAGAGGGCATGTCTGCCAATTTCATCACCTCACAGTATTTCAAAGAACAAAGAATATAATTACTTTGATGCCACAAATCTAATAGATTAAACATTTACATGCAAATAATTATACACTTTTATTAAAAAAATGAAATAATATCAAAAAACAAACCAATTTATTGATAATATTTGAAAAGCAAAATCATTAATAGGAAGTGGTTCAAACAAATTCATTTGGTGACTTCAAAGCGTTGGGTTTTCTTATTGACCGTTGGCTTTTATACCCAGTATATCAAGCCCCTGGTTAAAGACAATATCGACAGGAATGTTCATTTGAGCTAATAAATCCAATCCTTGTTGAAGGTCAGGAGAAATCAGGCATTTCTCATTCATCAAACGGGTCATGGCAGCATAATCACCATCACCCTGGATTTGCAAGATCAACTTTATTACCTCTTCCATGGCCAGATCAAATTTGTCAAAATCAACCAGATAGGTTCCATTCTCCTGACGTTGAAAAGCGCCCTGTTCCTGAAATAAATTAAACCGGATCAGATTGGCCTTACCATGTGCGCTCGATGCTCCAAAACGGATTGACCTGAATATACTGGCCATAAAGGTTACTATATAGTCCTTCATCTCTCCCTGGATTTCACCTTTGTCATGTAACTGCTTTATCATATACAGCCCAAGGAGGTCGGCTTTTCCTTCCTCCAGAGCGCTGTAATGTTCTTTCAGGGCTTCCCGGACCGTTCCTTTGCCATTTATCGTATTTTTAATACCCAGTCCATGGGCGACTTCATGAAACATGACATTTTCAAAAAAGGCATCACCGGTAATGTGTTGTCGTTGGGCAGGGGCAATCAGCACCGCGGAGATAGGCTGCAAGATCTGATCAAATTTAGCTTTGATGGTATTTTTTAATTGTAATCGGCGAGTTCCTTTTTTTAGTTGTACTTCTTCATCGTTGGGAAGATTTATTGCAATCGTTTTGCTGCCGGAATTACCATCGCCTGAATAATAAATTGCATCGTAAACATATAGATCCGAAGCTGAACCAGGCTTTTCCTTTTTATATTTCGGATCTACCGGGATACCGGCCTGGAGGGCAGGCATCAGGCCTGCATATTTTTCCAGCTTACGACTCCATTCGAGGTCTTTGACCAGGATATATGCTTCATGGGCGGCCCGGTATCCATACAATTGGTCCTCGTACGTTTCAATAGGACCAATTACGACATCCAGGGTATTTGACTTCATATCCATCCACGCCAGGTCACTCGCTTGATATTGATCGGTAAGTAAGGCCCTGGCGCGAAGGGTGAGGTATTTTTTTAAACCCGGGTCTTCTGCCAGGGCAGCAGCCCGGTTGAGTAAATCAGAAGCTTTGCCTACTTCATCTTTAAAAAAGATATGGTAAGGAATCGTGTGGAGTTTGCCCTGATCATCTCTCCTCACCATGGAATAAAGCCCGTTTTTGTCTTTAAAGGATGCCGCTTCAAATTCTTCCTTAGTCATATCCGGGGGATAGAATTGCGCTCCATAGGGTTTTGATGGGGTACCTGGGACAAAAGTTTTATTTCCAGCCAACCGGTCCCAGGGTCCATAATTTATAATGGTATATTCCCTGGTGTTTTGATCCTTCAGAGAATCCACTAGGGCCGATTTATCACCATAGGCTTCCTTCCAGAATAATTCATCCATGATTTTAGCTGCCTCGATCAACAAGGGTATCATTTCTATTTCACGGGCACTCAATTTTCCTAGATCCGTAGTCAGGTCTACCCTGGCATATTGGTTTAAAGCTTGTTGGATGGAATCTGTTCGTGTGTAGGCAGCAGAACTATCCAAATTATCAGTTTGTCCATCATATATTCCAACGGTATTACGTGTATTGTTTTTGCATTGTATGCATAAAAGTAAAATACAAAATGAATAAACCGATATCATGCGCAGGTCAGCCATAAAAAATTGATTATAAAGTGCTAAAATCTATTGGGTCAAAATTTTCAAATAAGGAAGCGGGCAGGGTTTCATATACTTTAATACCTGTCACCTGCCTTTTTTCTCCCCGGTCGCCGGATAAAAATATGTCCCCATATTTAATATAACCATCCCAAGGGCTAACTATCGAGGGTAAACTATCTGAAGCAATGGGATAATAGGCCCATTGGGCCACCAGACTGCTGTTTTTACCTATCCAAACTTCATATTTGTTTTGCGGTGTGATCCCTACACTGTCAAAAGTAATTGTCAGGACATCGCAACTGATACCGGTACGTGTAGTGTCTTCACGCAGGTAACGAAGGTGGACACCCGGGTCTTTCATTTTAAAAGGCATGGCCAACCAATAAGAATCATTGGTCCAGGTCCGGTAAGCCATTTCCAGATATTTGGTGAGGGTATCCGGATCCGTCCATTCCTTACCGTCTTTAAATACTTTGCCTGTTTTTGTATGGATGTCCAGGATCAGTTTGGTATCATTAGCCACATTTTCTATCCGCACTTTGCCATGTTCCTTATCCCAGAGCAGCCAACGCCGGCCGAAAAAATTCCATTTAATTATACGGGTGTCATCCCAGGCTTGTATCCCGCCTGATGCGGCAATGGCATCATCGGCAACCCAAATAGCTTCGGGGTCCGACCCGGTTGAATCAAAAATTTTTAAGGTCCCGGACTGGGCGAGATTCATTTCAGGGTCCGATTTACAAAAAGACACCAGCAACAATAAAATTATTGAACAAAGAAGAGCAATAGGTTTCATAAACGTGCTTTAATTTTTAAAGATACGATGCGCTTCAGAATTCTTTCTGCTTCGTCGAAAGTATCCTCAGGGCTCAGGGAATTCACCTATTTTTGCGGCTCGAAAAACAAAATTACTGCCCCATGTTTGAATCCATTCACGATAACTTAGAATCCGCCTTTAAGTTTTTAAAAGGTGAAAGTAAACTTACTGAACTCAATATCGCCGAAGCCATTAAAGAGATCCGAAGGGCTCTGGTCAACGCGGACGTTAATTATAAAATAGCTAAAGAATTTACCGATAAAGTTAAAGACAAAGCACTGGGCTCTGAAAACGTCCTGAAATCGGTCAAGCCCGGAGAGTTGATGATCAAAATCGTTTTTGACGAACTCACCGAGCTGATGGGGGGCCAAAGTGCCGGAATCAATATTAAAGGGGACCCCGGGATCGTCCTGGTAGCCGGGTTGCAGGGGAGCGGAAAAACAACGTTTTCAGCTAAACTGGCGTACTACCTGAAAACTAAAAAAGGTAAAAATCCGCTACTGGTGGCCTGTGATGTATACCGCCCGGCAGCCATTGATCAATTGATTACCCTTGGGGAACAAATTAAGGTGCCGGTCTTTAAAGATGTGGAAAATAAAAATCCAGTCGAAATAGCCAACCAGGCCATAGCTTTTGCTAAACAAAACAGGCATGATGTGATCATCGTGGACACCGCGGGCCGGACCACG
The DNA here is from genome assembly GCA_034439915.1 of Saprospiraceae bacterium. Taxonomy (GTDB): domain Bacteria; phylum Bacteroidota; class Bacteroidia; order Chitinophagales; family Saprospiraceae; genus JADJLQ01. The sequence goes on from JAWXBI010000079.1 coordinate 3,825, forward strand.
TTGGATGAGGTCATGATGACCGAAATCCAGGAACTCAAAACCACCCTCAACCCGGGTGAAACCCTGTTTGTAGTCGATTCGATGATCGGCCAGGATGCAGTGACCACTGCAGCGGCCTTTAACGAGGCCATCAATTACGACGGAGTTGTCCTGACCAAACTCGACGGCGATACCAGAGGTGGTGCTGCCTTGTCCATAAAGTACACCGTTGGTAAACCCATCAAATTTGTATCCATGGGTGAAAAACTGGATACCCTGGATGTATTTTACCCTGATCGTATGGCCCAACGGATATTGGGAATGGGTGATATCGTCAGCCTCGTGGAAAAAGCTCAGGAACAATTTGACGAAAAAGAAGCCAAAGAACTCGAAAAGAAAATCAGAAAAAATAAATTTGACTTCAATGATTTTCTTTCTCAGATCAACCAGATTAAAAAAATGGGCGATCTGAAAAATCTGGTTTCCATGATGCCCGGTATGGGCAAAGCCCTGAAAGATGTGGATATCAATGATGGCGCTTTTAAAAAAGTAGAGTCTATCATCCAATCCATGACACCTATAGAAAGATCCAATCCGGAAATGCTCAACATGAACCGTAAAACGCGGATTGCAAAAGGTTGCGGACAATCCATTCATGAAATCACCGCTTTCATCAAACAATTTGATCAGATGAAACAAGTGATGCAACAGATGAGTTCAGGTAAAGGAATGGGCAATATGATGAAACAAATGCAAAACATGCGGGGTTTCAATTGATCACTCGAAATCGTTATTATATTTTAACTTTTAAACTATGAAACTAATCACCAATTTATCACTGGCTGCCCTTTTTGTTTTTTTCGTAGCCTGCCATCCTAAGACAGGCACCAAAATAGTGGAATCTGCAGCCACCACTGTTACCGTACCTGTTGTTAACCAGCCTACTCCATCGTCCCCTGTTCCGGTTAGTCAACCCGTTGAAAACCAGGCATCCAGTATAGGGTTGGACATGAGTACAAAAATCCCCTTTGACCCATCGGTCAGAGTAGGAACCTTATCTAATGGAATGAAATATTATATACGTAAAAACTCAAAACCTGAGCAAAGAGTAGAACTCCGGCTTGCAGTGAAGGCAGGCTCCATTCTGGAGGATGAAGATCAATTGGGTATAGCCCACTTTGTTGAACATATGGCTTTTAACGGAAGTAAAAACTTTAAAAAACAAGAGTTGGTGGATTATCTGGAATCGGTAGGTACCCGGTTTGGCCCGGACCTCAATGCGTATACCAGTTTTGATGAAACCGTTTATATGCTGCAAGCCCGTTCCGATGATTCCGAAAAGTTGTCTAAAGGTCTGCTGGTGATGGAAGATTGGGCAAGCGGAGTTGGATTTGATCCGGCAGAAATTGACAAAGAACGAGGCGTAGTCGTCTCCGAATGGCGCACCGGATTAAGTGGGGACCAGCGCATCTTTCAGAAAGTTTTACCCGTGATCCTCTTCAAATCGCATTATGCAAACCGATTACCCATTGGCAAACCGGAGATTATTGAAAAATCCAGTTATGAAGCGGTAAAACGATTCTACAAAGACTGGTACCGACCGGAACTCATGGCTATCATGGCAATTGGTGACCTGGACATGGATAAGATGGAAGCGGAAATCAAGGCCAGGTTTTCAAAAATACCGGCTTCCTCTACCAATGTGAGAAAGAGGGAAAACATCATGGTACCAATGCATCCTGAAACCAAGGTGATTGTGGCTACCGACAAAGAAGCTGCTTTTACCCAAGCCCAGATTTATTATAAACATGAGAAAAAACATCCTGCCACCATTCAGGATTTCAGGAGCGGCCTCCTGGGCACACTCTACAATGGAATGCTCAGCGTGCGGCTGGATGAATTGAGCCAACGTCCCAATCCTCCCTTTAACTTTGCCAGCGCCGGATATGGTGACTTTCTGGCTAACCTGAATGCTTATTATACCGTGACCGGTACTTCTGAAGGGCAATCCCTTCAGGGACTGCAGGCTGCTTTGATTGAAAATGAAAGGGCTTACAGACACGGTTTTACCTCGACAGAATTTGAACGGCAAAAAGAAAACCTTCTTCGTCAATTGGAATCCTCCGTAAAAGAAAAAGATAAAACCGAATCAGGTAATTTAGCCAGCTTATTAGTTTCGAATTTTCTGGAAGGTCAAATGGTTTTGAGCCCGGAACAGGAACTGGAGTTGACCAAAAAATTATTGCCCACCGTTGACATTATTGAAATCAATCTCCTTCCTAAAAAATGGTTGAGGGATGAAGGCAAAGTCATTGTTATTTCCGGTCCGGAAAAACCGGGATTGATCTACCCTACTGAAGAAGAAGTGCTGAAAATGGTTTCAGAGGTCAAATCCATGGATATCCAACCCTATGAAGATAAAGTCAGCAATGAACCGTTGATCAGCAGGGATTTTACTGCAGTAGATGTCCTTGCTGAAAAATCAAACGATAAAATCGGCACCAAAGAATTTATCTTAAAGAATGGAGTGACAGTGGTTTTTAAAAAAACCGACTTTAAAAATGATGAAATTTTAATGAGCGCCTATAGCCCTGGCGGTGCGTCATTATATAAAGATGAAGAAGACGTGGATGCCAGCCTGGCCGCTGAGTTGATCAATAATTCAGGTTTAGGGAAATTAGATCAGGTGCAACTTCAAAAAAGGCTGACCGGAAAGATTGTAAGCGCCGTGCCTTATATCAGCAATCTGTATGAAGGGATCAACGGAAATGCGTCTCCTGAAGACCTGGAACTCTTGTTTCAGTTGGTTTATCTTTATTTTACAGAACCCCGGAAAGACCTGGATGCTTTTAAATCCTATATCGACAAACAAAAATCCTTTCTTAAGAATATTGAGGCCAATCCGCAGTTTTATTTTATGATAGAAAGTAATAAAATAAAAACTCAAAATCATCCTCGGGAACAATTTCCCACCGTCGAAATGCTGGAAAAACTCAATTTTGAGAATGCATTTAAAATATATCAGGATCGTTTTTCAGACGCAAGTGATTTTACTTTTGTATTTGTAGGTAATTTTGATGAGGCCCATTTAAAAATGCTGGCCCGGGAATACCTCGGCAACCTGCCCTCCAATACCCGAAAAGAAACCTGGAAGGACCTGCTGGTCCATAAACCCAAGGGAATTGTCACCAAATCTTTTTCTAAAGGAGAGGCCCCAAAAACTTTTGTTGATATTACCTACCACGGTGATTTTAACTGGAATGATATCAATCGCTACCACTTGTCCTCCGCCATAGATGTCATCCGGATTAAACTAAGGGAGGCCCTGCGGGAAGATAAAGGAGGGGTTTATGGAGTCAATGTGAATGGGGGTTCCGTCCTGGAACCTTCCCCTAAATACACCATCACGATTTCTTTTAATTGTGATCCACCACGGGCTGAAGAATTGATCAGCGCTGCTCAGGATGTACTGCTTAAGGCCAAAGAAATTGGTGCAGAAGATAAAGATATTCAGAAAGTGACCGAGACTCAAAGGCAGTCAAGGATCAAACAGCTAAAAGAAAACCGCTTTTGGATGGGCCAGGTCCAGGGCATTTACCAATACAAAATCAATCCATTAAATATATTGATGGAAACTCTGGAAGAACGAATAAAAACCCTGGATAGCAACACCTTGAAGTCAGCAATGAATTCATATTTTAATGAAAACAATAAGATTACCATTACGATGAGTCCGGAGACCAAGAGCAATTAATTATCGTACATCTGTCCGATTGACCTCTTCCACCTAGACTCAGCCGTGAAAGGTTGCCGTGAAATTTAATCCTAACTATCTGGAATAAATTTCACGGCAACTATTGGTCAGTTCAAGTTGGCAAGGACCACATTTAGTTTTTACCAATCTGCAAGGACAGACTATTTAGCAATTAATTATCGTACATCTGTCCAGTTGATCTCTTCACACCTGACTCAGCCGTGAAAGGTTTCTTGAAATTTAATCCTGACCAGTTGGAATATATTTCACGGCAACTATTGGTCAGTTCAAGCTGGCCAGGACTACATTAGTTTTTAGTAATCTGCAAGGACAGACTATTTCACCGCTTCAACTTAAGATCTGGTTTTTAGATGAGGGCGATAAGCAGAGTATCAGCAAGATTATACCAATTATCAAAATCAGTTGCAGGTTATCATATATTTAAAAAAAATTATACCGACTGTTTAATATTTACAAGGTAATTAAATCACCTTGTTAATTCCTTAATGATAAATATGAAACAGTACAGATCTTATATCATTCTACTAATCGCTCTGCTTTCTGTGCATACCGCTTTCTCCGCGATACGATATGTGAAAGACATTGCGAGCGGTACCGGGGATGGAAGTTCATGGGCAAATGCTAGTAATCAATTGCAGGTCATAATAAATGCATCCGGATCCGGTGATGAAGTGTGGGTAGCTGAAGGGACCTATTATCCGACGAATACGCTTGACCGTAATATAGCATTCAGTATGAAAAATGGGGTAAGCATATATGGTGGATTTGTTGGCACTGAATCCCTGCTTTCAGGCAGAGATTGGACTTTACACCCCACCATATTGAGTGGAGATATCGGGATATTGGGCAACAACAGTGATAATTCTTATCATGTTGTTTCCAATTCCGGGCTCAATCTTTCCGCTTTGCTCGATGGATTTAGGATTTCTAACGGTAACGCAAATTATTCCAACGTAGCTCATGGAGGTGGAATGTACAATTCCGGCTCCTCACCTAAAGTGGTCAATTGCACCTTTAGCTCAAACTTTGGTTTCCGTTTCGGGGGAGGGATGAGCAATGTATCTTCTTCAGCGCCGAACCTGACGAATTGTTTATTTACCTCTAATTCTTCCAGACTGTACGGTGGAGGAATGTACAATAATAATTCTTCACCAGTTTGTTCAAATTGCACTTTTGTGTCGAATTTTTTAACTAATTCTGGTGGAGGAGCCGGTATGTACAATGAACATAATTCTTCTCCAACTTTGAATACGTGTACTTTTACCTCTAATAGCGGCGCACATGTAGGTGGTGGGGTGAGTAACTATTATTTATCTTCACCTACTTTAAACAATTGTACATTTTCAAATAATTCGGCCCATCAGGGCGGAGGGTTGCAAAATTATGAATCCTGTTCGCCTCACCTAACAAATTGCACTTTTAAAAATAATACTGGTGAAGAAGGGGGTGGAATATGGACAGGAGGTGCAGCCTGGACTTCTACCCCTGTTTTTACCAACTGTATTTTCACCTCCAATACGGCAACAAAAGGCGGCGGTGCCTTTAGTTATGGCAGTCCTACTCCCGCCACTTTTATTAATTGCATTTTTAATAACAACAGTGCTCAATATGGAGGGGCATTATATAATTATAGTTACGCAAAATCAGCTCTCATAAATTGTACTCTGTTCCAAAACACCGGAACTACTGCTGGGGGTGGCATCAATAGTGATATTTATTCTATTATAAACATCAAGAATTCTATACTCTGGGATCATGGTACAGAGATAGTAGGAGATGGCACTGTCACCTATTCCGTTTCTAATTCTATCGTACAGGGTGCATCAATCTACCCTGGGATTGGAAATCTTAATTTAAACCCTCTAGTCATCAGCTCATCAAATCTTCAATTGCAGACATGTTCACCGGCCATCGATGCCGGGCTGGATGCCTCGAATACCCTGACGACAGATTTTGGGGGAAATCCCCGGAAAACCGATGCTATTCCCGGTGGCCAAACCATTGATATGGGGGCTTATGAATACCAGGGGATAGCGATCAATGTGTATTATAAGGATCAGGATGGCGATGGTTATGGCAATTTAATGCTGACGAAAGATACCTGCATTGCCCCTTCAGGTTACGTTGTAAATGGAAATGATTGCGATGACAACAATCCGGCGATCCATCCGGCTGTAGCAGATAACAATTGTAATGGTATAGACGAAAATTGCGACGGTGTGGCTGATGATGGGTATATCGCTGCGGGCTGCCTGACTTGCAAGGATGGTATCGAGTTGAATTCATCCCAAACCTGGTATCTGGATGCGGATGGTGATGGTTATACTTCTTTCTCCAAAGTATCTTATGATTCTCCTGGTGCCGGATATACCACTGCTGTAAAAGTATTTGGAGAATGTAATGATAGTGACCCAGGTATTCATCCGGGTGCTCTGGATCAGAACTGTAATGGTATAGACGAAAATTGCGACGGTGTGGCTGATGATGGGTATATCGCTGCGGGCTGCCTGACCTGCCAGGATGGTATCGAGTTGAATTCATCCCAAACCTGGTATCTCGATGCGGATGGTGATGGTTATGCTTCCTCTTCCATGGTAGCTTGCAGTCCTCCCGGTGGTTCTTATACAACTGCCCTACGAATATTAGGAGATTGTAATGATAGTATTGCGGGTATCCATCCTGGCGCTATGGACATTCCCTGCAATCTGGTAGATGAAGATTGTTCAGGTGGAGAGGTTCCTTGCAATACGTGCCTGGTAGGTGATCTGGATAACGATGGAATATGCGATGACGTGGATAATTGCAAATTGCCAAACCCACTACAGTTGGATGCTGATTGTGACGGTGTCGGCGATCCTTGTGATCAATGTCCCGGAGGCAATGATCAAGTGGACTTTAATCAGGATGGAAAACCGGATTGCGCATACTTTATTAATATCAATCAGGTAAGTCCTTCCTGGAGATGTGGGAACAAAAAGGATAAAGTAATGATTTGCCATATTCCGCCCGGGAATCCGAATTCCAGGCAAACCCTTTGTGTCAGTCCAAACGCTGTCGCGGTACACCTCAGTCATGGAGATTATATTGGGCCCTGTGATAACGCAACTTGTGTAAACTCAGTAAACTCCGTTTATCCAATGCATCAAACACAAGCTAAAATTGATTCTTGGAATTTGTTTCCAAACCCAGCGCAAAATTCCTTTAGAATCTCTACCTCTTCACCAGAATTATTATCCGGGGAGGTAAACGTTTATAACTCCTTTGGACAAAAAGTGTATACATCAAATGTCCTATCTATAAATTCCGGATCTGGATACAATATAAGGGAGTTATTACCTGGTTTATACGTGGTCACACTAACCTTCGGCCAAACTATGGAGAGCAAAAAACTGATGATATCGAAATGAACAAGGTGAAAGGCCATTTGTTGTTTCAGTTGCTATTTGCATTACGGAGATAAAACAGGAATTTGCTTCAGCATGTAACGACCAAAATACCGTCCCGATTTACGCTACCACTATTCGACTTCTTCCTGAATGTGAAAAATTGAACTGATCTAGGGTGCCAAAAAGTTTCACCGTCATCCGATGGGAAGATATAATGTTAAATTTTCAGTGTGAGTCCAGAAATAACCTGGATTTTGGTCTGCTAAAAAACTAATAAACTACTTTTTATTATTAAATTTTTGATCATATACTATTGATTTACTGATAATTAGATTGAAACTCGTTAGATCTTTTCAAATTCTGCCTCTAGTCAATAACTATTTTTAAAAAAAAATATACCTCAGGCAATATTCACCGTTAATGTGGTGTTAAATGGTATCAATATCACAGAAGTAAAATTGACGGACAAGCAAAAGAGCAACCTGATAAAAACCGGAATCCACGATCTACTCACTGAAAGAACAAGGAAGGTAGCATTGACCATTCCAGAAAATGATTCCAATAAAATATAAGCCTCATTTCGTCGAACAACCGGCGAAATTTTAAGAAGCATTTTGGTACATAAGTTGGTTCAAGCAAGGTGGTCACCTCAAGGAGTGTGGCCACTTTGTTATTTAAGGCGGTTCAGTTTGATTTTAATGCCTGCCCATAAGTCGTTAAGGCTCTTGCCCGGGCTTCGGCATGGTCCACCAGAAAAGGAGGTAGATTGATTTCACCGTATTCAGGCGCCCATTTCAAGACATATTCTAATTGAGGATCAAATTTTTTTAATTGCGCATGAGGATTAAAAATGCGGAAATAGGGTGCGGCATCACATCCTGTACCGGCTGCCCACTGCCAGTTACCATTATTGGATGCTAATTCATAATCCAACAACTTACCTGCAAAGTAGGCCTCACCCCATCGCCAATCGATCAATAAATGTTTACATAAAAAACTGGCGGTGACCATCCTCACCCGGTTATGCATGAATCCGGTAGCATTGAGTTCACGCATACCCGCATCTACCAAGGCATACCCTGTTTGGCCGGTACACCAGGCTTTAAATTCCTTCGGATCGTTGCGCCATTGTATTTGGTCATACGCCGGCTTAAAACTGGAATGGACTACCCGAGGATGAAAAAAAAGAATTTGAATAAAAAACTCTCTCCAGATCAATTCATTCAGGAAAGTGGTTTCAAATGCTTCCACCTGATGGTATAAACTCCTGACACTGATGGTTCCAAACCGAAGATGAATTCCCAGATGACTGGTTCCGGTGTCCATGGACGGAAAATTTCTGGTTTCGGAATAGTGTTTAATGACTTCTTCGGTGACGTTTCTGGATGGATATTGGAACGGTTGATCCTGAAAACCTATTTCAGCCAGGTCAGGGTTATGCTTCGGAATATTAATTACTAAACGGTCCAATATAACTTCACTGGGGAAATGGCCTGGCTTGGTGGACAAAACAAACTCTTTCCACTTCTTCATATACGGTGTGTAAATCGTGTACGGTGCCTGGTTGTCTTTTAGTACCTCACCGGGCCTGCATATTACATGATCTTTAAACAGGTTAAGTTTAACCCCTTCAGTACGCATGGCCAGCGCTACTTGCCTGTCCCTTTCCTGTCCATAGGGTTCATAATCTTCATTCGCATAAATTGTTTTAAAGTCGAATTCTTTCTGGAGTTTTCGGAAGATGTGGACAGGATCGCCATAAAAAAAATGAACAGCCGAGTGATATTTTTTTAACCGTTCATTTAATCCGGAGAGCTCCTGGTATATGAATTGCACTCTTTTGTCCCCGGGATCCAAAAGATCATGGAGAATATGGATATCAAAAATGAATATGGACAAAACCTGCTTGTTCTCGCGGAGAGCCATATACAATCCATGATTATCCTCCAACCTCAGATCCCTCCTGAACCAAAACACGGAATCTACAGCGTTACTATTCATATAAATAAATAAAAAATATTAACAAATTCCCCTCATTTTAGTTTAATATTTCATAAATTCAAGCAGATATAGATTGATCATGCGAAAAATATTGCTCGTACTGGCGACAGTTGCATGGGTCTTGTTTTGGTGGTGGTGGTACACTTGTAAAATTTGCGAAACTTGTCTGTGTTATCAGGCTGCTGCGCCGATCACCCAAACATTGCCCAAAGAAACAGGTGCCATATTATTTAACCTCAATGATTCCGATGCCCTGACCCAATATGGCTGGCCCAGATACCGCGACTCCTTAATCGATCAGCTGAATCAATTTCAACGACTCGAAATCGAAGGCCAATATCTCGATGAAGAATCCAACACTACCGGATTCGAAAACCTGGGACTCGCCAGGGCTTCAGCCATCCGTAAATTATTCCCGGATAGTCTGTTTAATAGGATCAATCTCACCGGACTGAAAATCGATAAGCGGCCCGGAATGGACCAGAATCCTTTTCTGGCTTCTGCCTTTTATCTGAGACCGGGATCTGAAAACGTAATTGAAACGGGGGATAAAACAATCATCTATTTTAAATCCAACTCCTCCCAAAGGCTTCAGGATAAAGAAATGGAATCCTTCCTGGATCAATTGGCCCTTAAGCACGGTGCAGACCGATCTGTTTTTAATATTACTGGTTTTACGGACAATACGGGCACCCCTAAACAGAACCTAAAAATGGGGTTAACGAGGGCTAATACCATAAAAAACTACCTAATCGGGAAAGGGATCCCTGCTGACCGGATCAATGTTTTCAGTAAAGGTGAAGCAGACCCCATTGCCAATAACGCCACCGCGGTAGGTCAACAAAAAAACCGCAGGATAGAAATCGAAATCATACAAAAACTTTAAACCAACTGAATATGTTTTGGAAAACCTGCTTAACACATGCCGGGGAGATTTTCCTCGCTTTGGCCGGTGCATGGATCTTGGGTTATCTGTGGAATCGATGGTTTGGTTCACGAACTGACCCGAGGCAAATTGCCGAGTACGAAGATCAAATTAAATCGCTGAGAGACCGCATAAAACTTCAGGATCAGGAAATCAAAGCTGGGTTGGTTAGACAGGATGCCTGGAGTTCAGAATTCACTGACCTCAAAGATTCTAATACCGACTTAAAAAACAGGTTAGAAACCATCGATAGTTCATACCAACACCACCTTACGCCTGCCGCACAGAAAAGTATTCAGGACAGACTTGAATATGAGGCTACATTGAAACAAGACCAGATTGCCGCCTTAACAGAACAAAATCGCGACCTCACAGAAACCCTGCAATCACTGGAAGCCAGGCTAATAGCTTTTCAAATTCAGGAAGATGAATTCGGCCAGACTCAATCCAAATTACAAATTGCTGAAGCCCGACTCCTTGAAACCCAAACCACCTTAACCAACCTTGAAAACCAATTCAAGGAACTGACAGATCAACAGAAAACAGCAGATGAAACCCTACGATTACATGTCCCGCTTACCGAACTGGAGAATTCTAGAAAGGACCTCGAATTCCTGGAATTAAAATACCAGGAGCAAGAAAAGCAGGTTCAGGAATTACTCCGCAAAAATGATTCTGATGCCCTGGCGGTCAATGAACTAACTAAAAAATTGGAAGAAACCCGGCAAATATCTATGGAGCTGGAGAATAAATACATCCAGCAACTGCATTCGAGAGAGGAAGAGCTCAGCCTGTTAAACAACCGATTAAACCTCTCCCCGCTCCCGGATAAATCTTCCCTGGAAAATATTACCTCAGATTTATCGAATGCCAGGCAAGAGGTCACTTCACTTCAACATAAACTGAAACATCTGGAATCCATTCATTCTGAACAAGATCCGATGCAATCTCAAAGGCTTCAGGAAATTCAAATGCTCAATCAACAATTAAATAATGAATTAATACAGGCACAAGGAGAAATCAGGGATTTAACCGGCAAACTCAATAATTATGCTGTCCTGGAAAAAAACGCAGCGGATTGGGCTGCAAAAAGTAAAGAATGGGAAGCAAGGTGGAAAGATGCCGCTAAGGAATCAGAACAATTTAAAGTCGCCCATGCCAGCCTGATCAAAGAAAAAGATGGACAAAAACAACACCTGGCTCAGCTGGAGGCAGATATCCTGCAATTTAATTCCGTCTTCAAAGACTACGAATCTAAAGAAGAACAATGGAATCAGAGAATAGAAAGTCTTACAGCAGATCTTGGAAACACTCAGTCAGAAAATGAAAACAAGCTGGCCATGGCCTACCAGGCGGTTGACGAAGCTTCAAAAAAACTAAGTGAAAATCAGGATAATATAAAAGCCCTGTTGGCCAGTAAGGAGGATTGGGCTAAAAAACACGACTTTTTATTGCAAAACTTAACTATCCTGCAAACACAAAAAGAAGATGCCGATCAAATCAAAGCCCAGCAGCGGTTTATGTTTCAGGAACTGGAATATAAACTAAAAAATGCAGAAGCAGACCTGGTTGTAAGTAAGTTGAAATTGGCGGAGTCCGCCAATTTGGCCCTACCCGCTCACAAGGAAGCCGATTGGGATCTCGTCCTGAAATCCAAGGAAGAAGAATTAAAACTAGCCCAGCAAACCATCTCAGAACTGGTCTCGTCCAATGAAAATAAACTGGACAAACTTAACGAAGTTGAACTTCAGATCCCAAAAATGGAATCCGCTCTGAATTCCCTGACTGATGAGCTGGGGAGGGCATTTGAAAAATTGAAATTCCAGGAAAATCTGATAGCCGATTGGGAAACTAAAAACGAAAATTTACTCCACGAATTGCAGTTGGCAAAATCTCATTTAACTGAAATGAACCAACTCAAGGAAAACCAGTCTGCCTCGTTGGGCAATTGGGAACAATTGTATGCGGAATCCCAAAAGATGCTGGCCGTAAACAAACAACAATTTTCTGAAAATGAAAAAAATAACCAGGCCATGGAGACGCTGGTGGCAGAATGGGAAAAAAAATATCATCTGGTACAAAATGAATTGCTGGATGTCCAGCACCAGTTATCCGAAATTCAGCAATTGCAGGATTCAAGGGATGAAGTTGAGGTGGACAGGGAGCATCGACAGTCAGATCTGGAAAACAGCCTGGAAGATACCCGGCTGCAATTGGTGAAGTATCAATCCCTGCAAAATGAACACCAACATCTTATTGATGAATGGGAAGAAAAATATGATGAGTTGTATAACCGGTTTAACATTGTTCAGCTTCAATATGCTGATACCCAAAGGTTAAAGTCACACCTGGAATCGGACATGAGAAAAGCCTCAGATTACCAGGCAAAATACCAGGCCGAGTCCAAAGGATGGCAAAAAAGGCTGGCAGACCTGGAGGCGGACTATCAGGATCAATTGGCTACCCTTCAGTCAAAAGAATATCGGGAGCAACCAATTATCTCTGAACCATTACCAGTTACCAATCTGGAAAACTCATCCAGCCAAGTAAGCCCTTTAGAAAAAGAAAAGGGACCAGAAATGAAGACGTCGATGGTTAAAGCTAAAACTGTCCGATTAAAAAAACCTCCCAAGATAAACCCACTCCAAATATCACAGGAAGGTCCTGAACTAGCTATAAAACCGAAAGGTGCCCCCAAAACGATTATCGTGATGGACCTCAAAAAGGCATCCACTATATTGTCAAAAAAAGTCAAAGAGAATGATCATAAAATCATTGAAGGGATAGGACCTAAGATTTCAAGTTTTTTAAAGCGAAATAAAATTTCAACCTGGCAAGCCTTATCCCAGCTTCCGGTTAAAAAAATCCAAAACCTCCTGAATAAAGAAGGCACCAAATTTGCTCTGGCTGAACCAAAAACCTGGCCTGTGCAGGCTAAACTTGCTGCCGCAGGCAAATGGTCCCGGCTTAAAAAATTTCAGGATAAATTGAAATTGAATAAGCCCGCTGAGCCTAAAACAAAAGCAAAAGCCCAGCCACCCGTGAAAAAAGCGGTCCCTGTTTTGCCCAAAAAAAATAAACGAAAAGTTAATCCAAAGCCAAAACAGGTGCGCTTGAACCTCGCGGCTTCCAGTAAAGTGTTTGGAAGGGAATTAATATTAAATGACTTGAAAGTGATTGAAGGAATTGGCCCTAAAATTGAAAGAATTCTCGTAAAAGAAAATATCTTAACCTGGACAGCCCTTGCAAAAACAAAACTCCGGCCATTAAGAGCCTTGCTTAAAAAAGCTGGAAATAATTTTGTGTTAGCTGATCCTGTCTCCTGGTCAAGCCAGGCAAGGTTGGCTTCAAGAGGTCAATGGAAGCGGCTCAAAACCCTGCAGGATAAATTGAATTCCCGTAAATAGGAATAGCACATAAGTTAATTGGTTTTGTATTCCGGTGTAGGTCTTAGAATTCTAAACCTCCAGTCACTTAAATCTCCTTACGGTTACAAGCCTTCCTTAAAATCAAAAAGCCCATGACTTTTCACAGGCTTTCATGAAAAAAACGAATTTTACAATTAAAACCAAAACTTACACAAATCAAAAATATAT
>JAWXBI010000080.1:0-5227 GCA_034439915.1 Saprospiraceae bacterium
GTCGGAGTGCAACTCCTCCAAACGAAGGGTATTGGGATTACGACGGTCGGAGTGCAACTCCTCCAAAACGAAGGGTATTGGGATTACGACGGTCGGAGTACAACCGGTTAAGAAAGACTTCTGCTGTAAGATGATTGAACGTTTACCCTACATTTTTGATCAAATTGAGCGATGTTGATGACCCGGAAGAAATGAGATATTCTTGGTGAAGGACCTTTTTCTGATGATTTTTGCCATAAGGGCTCAAACGGGGTCTCGCCCACCCAGGAAAAAAGCCATATTATAGCTGATGATCAAAAGAAGGCTGGTAAATTTCGAAAACCATTTGTCTTTTTCTAGGGCTTAAAGGTGGTTTTTTATGATTTTATTCCTGATGCCGGCCATCAATGTGCAGGTATATAAATATCAAATGTGGCTCCCTTGTTGATTTTACTCCGGGTAGTGATAATCCCATTATGGTTTTCTACGATTTTTTTTACTATGGCCAACCCTATACCGGTGCCGGCGTATTCTTCCTTGGTATGAAGTTTCTGAAACACTTCAAATATTTTGTCATTATACTCATTTTCAAAGCCCAGACCGTTGTCTGCCACACTGAGGTGTACGTAATTTTTGTCTGGGGAAAGAAGGTGGTTCCTTGTTTTACTCCCTTTTTCCGTCCTACATCTGATGGTAATATGAGGCGGGCGTTTGGGGTGTGAAAACTTGAGTGCATTGCCGATGAGGTTTTGCAAGAGTTGACGAAACTGAAATGGGACAACATTCAGGGGACAGAGTTCAATCACTTCGATGACGGCCTGCTTTTGGTCTATGACTTCTTTAAAATCCGATTTAATGGTCTCGATGAAGGGGCCCAGGTCAGTGGTTTCAAATTTCCGTTTTGACGTATTTAACCGCGAAAATGAGAGTAAATCCTCAATCAAGGTTTGCATGCGTTGCGCAGAGTCCTGTAAAATCCGGAAATAGTGTTGACCTTTATCGGACAGGTTTTTATTTTCTTTTTCTAGCAGGCGACCGGCAAAGGTTTGAATTTTACGTAAGGGTTCCTGCAGGTCATGGCTCGATACATAAGCAAAAGCTTCCAGTTCTTTATTCACTTTTATAAGTTCTGCATTGGCTGTCTTTAAATCCCGGGTCCTTTTATCGACGGCTTTTTCAAGGGCTTCCCGCAGCTCCACCTGTTGTTGAATCTCTGTCGTTGCACCAATCCATTTTACGATTTTTCCTTTATCGTCTTTCACCGGTGCGGCGCGGCTGAGGTGCCATTTATATTCTCCAGCTTTATTCTGTATCCGCATTTCAATTTCAAAGTTTTTTCCGCTTTTAATCGACCGGTTCCACCGTTTGTTTACTTCCTGTTGTTCTTCCGGATGGATAAATTTAATCCATCCATGTGTTATTAAATCTTCAGCATCCAATCCGGTATATTCCAACCAGTTTTTATTGTAATAGAAAACCCGGCCGGACTCGTCGGCATGCGATATTTTTTGTGGCATCAGTTCAGCCAGTTGGCGGAAATTTTCTTCGCTTTCTTTTATTTTTTTATTCAGGATGGCTTGCGGGGTCACTTCATTGGCTATGATGGCTACACCTTCAATTTCTTCTTTTGAATTGCGCTGCGCCTGGTAGGTAAAATTATAATAAATCAATTCCGCCTTGCCCTTTCGGATCAGCGTAACCGGGGATTCATAGGCATGGAAGGGTTTCCCCGTTTTGAAAACATTCATCAATAATTTATCAAATCCCTGGGCTTTGATCTCAGGCAGGACGGTAAACAAGGATTTGCCAATGCAATCGTGGCCTTTGTCCCACGATTTTAAGATGGCTTCATTGGCGATTTCAATGATCATTTCTTTTCCTTTAAAAATGCAAATCATAGAGGGAGAGGAGTTGATCATGTTATGGTACCGGTACTCACTTATTTTCACCCTTCTTTCCGCTTCTTTCCGTTCCGTAATGTCTTCAATGGAGAGCAGGATTAATTTCTCGGAACTATTTTTGTGGATGACTTCACGGGCATTGAGCAGCATGATCAGTGAACCTATAGTCGGAAAGGTATGAGTGACCTCAAAATCATTAAATATTGATTTTTCAGGCAGTATTTTTTCAAGCAAGGTCCGGAGTTCGGGGATGTCCCATTGTTTATTGCCTAATTCATAGATCAAAGCCCCTTCGGTCTCACTTTTATTGACCCGGAAGGTTTTATAAAACGCATTATTGGCCGTTTTGATTCGGAGGTTATTATCCAGCACCAGCAAGGGCTCACGGATGTTGGCCACAATAGATTCAGCGTAATTTCGGGCCACTGCGATCTGCTCATTCAGGCTAAGCATTTCCTGATTAACGACCATCAGTTCTTCAACGGTACTTTGCAGTTCTTCTTTGCTGGTCTCCAACTCCTCGTTCAAGCTTTGCAATTCTTCGCTACCGCTCAGCAATTCTTCATTGGCACTTTGCAGTTCTTCATTCGAAGCTTCCATATCCTCCGTAATACTGCGCATATCTTCCCTGGTTTGTGCCAACTCCTTTTCCAGTTGCCGGATCCGGGCATGTCTATCCTTCTGAGTGTGGCTGAGGGGGACAATGGGTGGTGTTTCCTGGGCCAGGAAAGGCTGGTGCCTTGTAGAATCCTGATCATGAAACAAGATTAGAAAATGGAGATCCCTGGTGTTGGCTAAAGGCAAAGCCTCTATGGAAATGTAGCGCAATACCCCGTTTACTTCCACTGGAATACCTTCTTTTAAAACCGGTGCCTTTTCTTTTTTGGCCTTATGCAGGATATTACGCAATTCAAATGCCAGCCCATGCTTGGCCATAGCCAATAGATTATGACTGGGTTTGCCGGTCGTTTGTTCTAAATAATTTACGGTGCTCCCTCGAAAATGAACAATGTCCATCATTTCATTGACCACAACCCCTGGTGGAGTGTATTTACTGAGAATAATATCATCGGCGGTCTTTTGAAAGTCGGAACGTATGAATTCGTTTCTGGTCGGGGGATTGTGGTGCAACAAATTTTGCTCACTGCGTGGGCTCGCAGCCGTCATAAACCGGCCGGGCACATCTTTTCGGGAAAAAATTTTTTCGATTATCGATGCTGGCGCAAATAGCTCTGGTACCCCACTGATGGTTTCTGATTTGCCCAACATTAAGTATCCGGATGGATTGAGGGCATAATGAAAAGTAGTGAGTGCTTTTTTCTGCAAATAGGGTTCCATGTAAATGAGCACATTCCGGCAACTGATCAGATCCACCTTTCCAAAAGGAGGATCTTTTAAAAAATTGTGGTGTGCAAATACACACATATCCCGCACCTGTTTATTGACCTGATAATGCCCATTGGTCATGGAAAAGAAATCCGTTAATCGACGGGGGGAAACCCCGACCAATTCAATTTTGCTGTAGATGCCCAGGCGTGCTTTTGTGATAGCCAGTTCACTTAAATCACTCGCGAAAATCTGCACTTTTTCACCCGAACCAGAGTTGGCTTCATTAAAATATTCTTTTAAACTTATAGCTATGGAATAAGCCTCTTCACCGGTACTACATCCCGCTACCCATACCCGCAAAGGGTCATAAGAAGTTTTATTTTTCAGGATGAGCGGAAAAACGATCTCAACAAGGTTTTCAAAACTTTTTTTGTCTCTGAAAAAGGAAGTGACCGGGATTAACAGGTCATTATACAAGGCATCCTGCTCCTCTTTATGTTCTCGTAAAAATTTCAGGTATTCCCCCATCGCCTTGTTTTGATTTAAGGCCATTCTGCGGGTTATTCTTCTTCGGATGGTCGTTTGTTTATAATAAGTAAAATCAGTTCCTTTGCGGATGCGCAGAACAGAAAGGACCTGCCTGAACAAATCTTCCAGTTCCACGGATTCCTTATCTTCCCGGACAGCAGAGGTATTGAGTATCCTGGTAACCTCTATCAATTTTTGAGGAATTTTTTCTGGTGGTAGTATAAAATCAACCACCCCTGCCTCAATCGCGCTATGAGGCATACCTTCATATGCAGCGGATTCTTCATCCTGGGCAAACGTAATGCCTCCATGACCTTTAATAGCTTTTAACCCTAAGGTGCCGTCAGAAGCTGTGCCGGACAATACCACGCCGATGGCATGAGCCTGGTGTACCTCTGCCAGCGAACCAAAAAATAAATCAATAGGTAAGTTGCGTTCGGTTCTACTTTTAGCCGGCCGGGGCTCAAGCTGCAGGATACCATCCGTTGCCACCAACATCTTATTGCTTGGGATGATGTAAATATGATTGGGTTGTACTTTAATCTCATCCGATATTTCCATTACCGGAATAGGCGTAATTTTTTGGAGAATTTCAGGCAACATACTTTCGTGATTGGGATCCAGGTGCTGTACGAGCACGAAGGCCATGCCGGAGTCTTCAGGGATGGCTCTTAATAGTTTTTTAAAGGCATCCAATCCGCCAGCCGAGGCGCCTACCCCCACCACCGGAAAAAGATTAGCCGATTTAAGTAATTTTTCGCCTCGGTTTTTTTTGGGGGGGGTTGATTTCATTTGCTTTCGGTTTTAAGTCATCGGTTAGTACAAAATTTGCACTTCCCGGCAATGAATTGTTTTTGTCTGCGATCAGGACAAGGGCTTTGTAAATCACTTTTTTGAGATCTGAAAATTTTGCCGGCTTACGGATATAGTAGTGAGCGGCATCGCGGTATACCTGCTTGACTTTTTCCTTTTCATCTGCACTGGAGAATATAACCACCGGAATGTTTTCTAAATTATGGTCCCGTTTTATCAGCCCCAGGGTGGTGAAACCATTTTTTCGCGGCATATTGAGGTCGAGAAAAATCACATCCGGCAGTTTATTCCCCTTTCTGGTCAGCCGTTCCAGGAGTTTCTCTCCATTGGGCACTGTGGCAAATTGAACAGAGACCGGAAGTTCGTCCAGGGCTTCTTTAAACAGCAGGCAGTCGTCTTTGTCATCGTCTGCAAGGAGGATATGTAGTTTCCGGGTTATGGGTAATAAATCGTCGCTGGCTTTCATTTTGCTTAAATCCAGTAAGTTACTGCATGTTTTTAACTTGATTGGAAGTTTTAGTCCACTACCTGGATCGTGTGGTCCAAAACCCGCGGTTTCAGGCGAGGACGCCTGAAATAACCCCGCTACAACCCGCGGTTTCAGGCGAGGACGCCTGAAACAACCCCGCTACAACCCGCGGTTTCAGGCGAGGACGCCTGAAACAACCCCGCTACAA
>JAWXBI010000081.1:0-8628 GCA_034439915.1 Saprospiraceae bacterium
TATATAGCCCTGATTGGAAACCTCATTCCACGGTATGGTGAACCGGTGATTGACGGGCATCATCGTTTGATCCTGGCGCCTGGATTTATTGACACCCACAGCCACCATGACCGCAATCTGAATGACTCCGGTCAATATTCAAGTTTCCTTAATCAAGGCATCACTACGCTGATTATTGGACAGGATGGCTCGTCCCATCTGCCCATGTCGGCTTATTTTGAAGAAAGAAGGCGCTCTGGTCTACCGGTCAATCTGGGATCTTACATCGGTCATAATACCATTCGACTTGAAGCCATGGGCAATGAAGATTTTAAACGAACTGCTTCGGCCAAAGAATTGAAGCACATGAAAAACATCCTGAAAGAGGAACTGCAATCCGGAGCCCTTGGCCTGAGTACCGGCCTGGAATATGATCCGGGAATTTATTCTTCCAGGGAAGAAGTTATGCAATTGGCATTGGTCGCAGCTCGCAGGGACGGCCGTTATGTTTCGCACCTGAGATCAGAGGACATCGAATTGGAAAATGCTATTGAAGAAATCATATCCATAGGTAAAAGGACAAAAATGCCGGTTCAGATTTCGCATTTCAAAATCGCCATGAAATCCAAATGGGGCCTGGCGGGCGGTTTAATTTCCAGGTTGGATCAGGCAAGGGCTGAAGGTGTTCAGATCACAGCAGATATCTACCCTTATGATTTCTGGCTTTCTACGCTTGAAGTTCAATTTCCTAAACGCGATTTTGACAATAAGGCCAGTGCAGCATACGCACTTCGTGAACTTACTCCACCCGAAGGTATGATATTGGCCCGTTATGATGCCATGCCCGCTTATGTGGGAAAAAGCATAGCTCAGATAGCTTTGGAAAGAAAGGAAGATCCGGCGGACACTTATTTGTATCTGATCCGCCTGGCGCACGAGAAAAATGCAGAAGAACAAGTCATGGGAAGGTCGATGATTGAAACAGATATAGCGGATTTGATGCAATGGCAGTATACCAATTTTTGCAGCGATGGTTTTGGGGGAGGCCGCCATCCCAGGGGAGTTGGCAGTTTTCCAAGAGTGTTCCATCGATACGTCAAAGAACTAAATGCGCTTGATTTCGAAACCGCAGTGTTTAAAATGACGGGCCTCAGTGCAAATAACCTTGGAATAGAACGTCGCGGAAAAATCAGCACCGGATATTTCGCCGATCTGGTAATCCTGGATACTGCCATGCTGAAGGATAGGGCCACGTTGTCATCCCCGTTTTTATTAAGTACCGGAATTGAACAAGTATGGGTCAATGGTCAAAGGGTTTGGGACCATCAGGCCTTTACCGGTCTGCGCCCGGGGCAACTCATCAAAAGAAAACCGGAATGAATATCGGGGACTCGATCCGTCAACACCGTAAAACCTATGTGATTCTTTTAGGCATCGGTTTATGCATAATTACAGCAGGTGCTACCTGGTTAAAATTAAAGGGCCCTTTAAAATCTTTTGACGAAGGTCCTGCAGTCTATACCCATTACAATAATTACCTCATCTTTAAATCGGCTTTTTACCACCTGGTTGAAGAGAAAAATTTATATGTATTATACCCTGAAAAACATCATGATCTATTTAAATACAGCCCGGGATTTGCCTTGTTCTTTGGGTTATTTGCCAGTTTACCGGATGCTTTGGGCCTGGTCTTCTGGAACTTGTTGAACGTCCTGGTCTTCTTTTTTGTGCTCAAACGTATCGATGCACCCTGGGCAGCCCAATTTCCAATCCTTTTTATTTTCCTGCTTCCGGAACTGATCACCAGCACTCAAAATTCCCAATCCAATGCTTTAATGACCGGTTTGTTGATGTTGACTTATTTTGATCTGGAAGGACATCGGAGCGGCCGGGCTGCATGCTGGATTGCGCTTGCAGCATTTATAAAAATTTATGCCGGTTTGGCTGCATTGATGTTTTTGTTTTATCCACGTAAAGTCAGGTTTATGCTGACCGGGTCTCTGGCTGCATTGGCGTTGGCGGGTATTCCCTTATTCGTAACCACACCGGGTGATTTATGGACACAATATCAGTCGTGGTGGCAATTATTATCTCAGGACCATGGTAACTCTTACGGCATATCCCTTATGCAGTTGATTAACCTCGCTCTGCCCGGGTTTCACCAGAAAACAATTATACAAATCCTGGGGGTAGCTTTCCTTATTTTCTTATTATTCCCGTTGATTAAATTGGGGAAGGATCGCCTGAATTTCTTTTCTTTAATTCTGCTCACCCTGGTTATATTTAATCATAAAACAGAATCAGCCACCTTCATTGTTGCGGTCACCGGTGTGGCAATATGGTTTTTTTCAAAACCAAAACCCGCCGGTATGGAGTTATCGGTTATGATATTTGTTTTCCTTTTTACGGTATTGGGAGCGTCTGATCTGTTTCCTAAAATGATAAGACAAAATTGGATAGTACCCTATGGAATGAAAATCTGGCCCTGTATCCTGGTCTATGGGTTGATCAGTTACGAACTCTACCGAGCAAACAGCTTATCATTTAAGGGATCAGTTACTCAAACTTAAATGGTCTTTTGTTTCGGTTTTTAATGAGGAAGCGGAATTAGGCTGCACGGCTGCATGAAATTTGGTCCAGGCCTGGATACAGAGTTTGGTGATAACCTCCCAATCTGATGACTCAATCGTCTGGCCTTTGTCGTCCCGGATGAGCATGGCAGTTACCCGGTCCCTGGCGTATCCCATAAATTTTTCGGCGGGGACATGAAACATGATCTCACCTTCTTTTGACAAAATTTTCTCACAGTCCCTGGGGGAATATAGTTCGTGTTCGCGACGAATGATCCACAATTCCAGCTCTTCCTGAGCCAGTTTATGACCATTAAACGGCGTATCGCTCATCTCGTTTAATTGAGCAAAATAAAGACCGAGATAAGGGAGGGAACTGGCATATTGTATCCGGTTATGCCCATCTTTAAATACAAAAGCAGCCTTGACAGAATAATAGGCCAGCAGATATGACCTGAAATAGGGGGAATGAAACTGCTCGCGCATCAACTTACTGAACTGAAAAAAGAGTTTCACCGGTTTGCGTTCATAATAGGAACGCCACATTTCCGCATCCAGTTTACCAACTACCTCAGGATCAAAGTGTTTGAAGTTTTTTTTGATTGGAATCGTTAGATCCAGGGCCAAACCAAGCATAAGGATGGCACAGAGAAAGACGAAGATTCGTTTAATATTCATAGGGTTGTCTATTAATACAACGAAGTTGCCCTTTTGTTCAAGTCTTTAACAAGATCATTTTTTACTTATTTTTTATCCAAACTGTCATTTTTAACGCAGCTGCGAGCTAGTTGAGCAGCGGTCTTTAACTACACGGTATAAAGGTTAAATATCTTACGGGTGCCCACACCGGCCATAGTGCTTATCTTTGGACCATGGGAGCCCCACGCAGTATTGCATTTCACACCCTCGGTTGTAAGCTGAATTATGCAGAAACTTCCTCATTGACAGCGCTTTGTGAAAAGCAGGGTTTTGAAATTTTATCCTTTGAAGAGGCAGCCGATATTTATGTCATCAATACCTGTAGTGTGACCGAACAAGCTGATAAAAAGTGCAGGTACATCATACGGCAGGCTTTACAAACTTCTCCTCAGGCCAAGATCATAGTTACCGGATGTTACGCCCAACTCAAACCCAAGGAGATCGTTGGGATTCCCGGAGTATCTCTGGTGCTGGGAGCTGGTGAAAAATTCAGGCTAACTGAATACCTTGATGTATTGGCCCAATCCAATGGTCTTGCCCCACTACAAGCCGGTGAGATCCAAGAGGTTAAGACTTTCAACAGTTCGTATTCTTTTGGGGACCGTACCCGTTCTTTTCTAAAAGTACAGGATGGATGTGATTATAAATGCTCCTTTTGTACGATTCCCCTCGCCCGGGGTAAAAGCCGCAGCGACACGATAGAACATGCCGTGGAAAAAGCAAGGGAACTGGTTGCTTTGGGGGTCAACGAAATCGTATTGACAGGTATCAACCTGGGCGATTTTGGCAACGGCACCGAGGTTATTGAAGGTACTAAACCAAAAAAACAAGCTTTGTTTATTAATTTGATCCGAGCACTCGACCAGGAGGTAGATATTCCCCGGATCAGGATCTCATCTATTGAACCTAATCTGTGTACGGATGAGATTATTGAGTTTGTTGCAGGGTCAAAAAGGTTTATGCCCCATTTTCACATGCCATTACAAAGTGGAAGTGATGAGATATTAAAGCTAATGCAACGCCGGTATAACAGCGGACTCTATGAGTCCAGGGTGGCCAAAATTTTATCCCTGATGCCCCATGCCTGCATCGGAGTCGATGTCATCGTTGGTTTTCCGGGTGAGTCAGATCTCGATTTTAAATTGACTTACGATTTTCTTCACCGGCTGGAGGTTGCCTATTTTCATGTATTTACCTATTCAGAAAGGAGCCAAACACCGGCGATACATTTGCCAGGTTCTATCCCGGTAGCAGTAAGAAGAGAACGCAATGAAGTACTTCGATTGCTTTCTGAAAAAAAGAAACATTTTTTTTACCAAAATCATTTAAACACAAACCGACCTGTACTCGTGGAGCAGGATGGCGACGATGCGAAGTGGTGCGGATTTACTGACAATTATATCAAAGTAAATCTGGATAAAAACTTGTCAGAACCCAACCGGATTGCCCATGTCTGGCTAAAAGAAATTCAATCAAATGGGGAGGTATTAGGTATTGGCCAACCGGGTTCACCTAACCGCCTTGCTGTGAAAAAACGGCAATTGATGTAATTTTTGTTTGAAGTAAGCCAGATCATACCATTTGAAAAGATTGCCCTGGAGGCCACCGGTGATCTGAATGGTCGGGGTATCTGGATATTTCAGCCTACCCGTGATGGCTGCGAGGTCAGCTTTGATTGGAATGTCCGGTTTGACAAACCGTTTCTTTCAGAGTTTAGTTATTTCTTGCGACCGGTTTTTGAACTCAACCATCGGTGGGCGATGAATAAAGGCCTTGAGAGCCTGAAACTGGAATTACTCCGAAGAAAAGGGATACCTGGTATACCGCCGCCTCCGCTGGCCACTTTTCCGCATCGTCAGATACAAAACGTCCGGTTTGAATAATAATATCAAAGAGCATGCTCTTCAAGTTGGTTTTCTCTGGTAGTTCTGGCTGGAGTCAGTATTTTCGCAGCTCAATTCAGGTAATGCTATGCCGGTTTATTCTGCTGATTTAATTTATACCCTGGTCCATCCCGAACCCCTATCAAATTATGGAATCGAAACCGATGCTTCCGGTAAAATCATCAGCATCGGGCCACTGGAACAATATCAGGCAAGCTGGGGTGAAGTGTACCATTCGGAAGGAATCATTGTGCCAGGTTTTGTCAATGCACACTGCCACCTTGAGCTGTCTCATATGAAAGGTTTGATCCCTGCCGGTACGGGGTTGATCGAATTTATTAAAAATGTCGTGACGCGCCGCGGCGAAAGACCTATGGAAGATATTCTGATTGAAAT
Organism: Saprospiraceae bacterium; assembly: GCA_034439915.1. Lineage (GTDB taxonomy): Bacteria > Bacteroidota > Bacteroidia > Chitinophagales > Saprospiraceae > JADJLQ01. The sequence continues at coordinate 5,528 of JAWXBI010000081.1, forward strand.
TTCAAAAAGTGAAGATGAAATGATCCAAACGGGTATAGTCGCCGTAGGGGATATCAGCAACCAGGTGGATACCTTTTTACAAAAATCGCTGGGGAGAATTCGTTACCACACCTTTGTCGAAGCATTTGATCTGCTTCAAAATGACCGCACGGAAATCGAGATAAATAAATCCCAGGCCATATTAGACCAATTGTCCGGACCGGAAGGACATAAAAAATCCTTGGTCCCGCATGCCCCTTATTCGGTATCCCGGACCATGTTTAAATTGTTAAACGATAAAAATAACAGGAATACTTCGGTGAGTATCCACCATCAGGAAACCCTGGATGAAAATCAGTTTATGTTTAACAAGACAGGAGGGTTAATGGAATTTTATAACAGTTTAAACCTCAATCTGAATGACTTTAACCCGATAGGAGCCATGTCCTCCCGGCAGGTCATAGACCTGATGGATGCCGGTCGCAGGACTTTGTTGGTGCACAATACCATGAGTACCCCACAGGACATCAATGCTATTCATGCATGGAACCCAAACACGTTTTGGGTCACCTGCCCCAATGCCAATCTTTATATAGAAAACCGGCTGCCTTTTTATAAATATTTTATGGATCAGGACGCTGCGGTTTGTATAGGGACGGATAGCCTGGCATCCAACTGGCAGCTATCTATATTAGAAGAAATGAAAACCATACAACGATACCAGTCTTATGTACCCTGGAATCGGTTGCTCCAATGGGCAACTTTGAATGGTGCCCTGGCACTTGGATTTGAAAAGGATCTGGGTAGCCTGGAAGTCGGAAAGACACCCGGGCTGGTCAATATCTTCCCCTTCGATTCTGTTGGGCAAAAACTGGGCCCTTATTCACGAGCCACCCGGTTAATTTGATGCTGAAATGCACCTTGCATTTGCCACCGACAGAGTACATCCGGATTTTGCAGAGGATGACCGGATATTGGTTGCCTATCTGATCAAAAGAGGATTTATCATCACTGCTGCTGTTTGGGATGATCCGCTAATCGATTGGGAAAAATTCGATGCCTTAATCTTTCGATCCGTCTGGGATTATTTTATCCACCGTGAACAATTTGACCACTGGCTGGAAAAACTGGCTTCGTTATCAATCCCTGTTTTTAATCCACTATCCATCGTCCACTGGAATAAGGATAAAACCTATTTTAATACCCTCAAAGCTAAAGGAATATTAATCCCTGCATATGAGATCATAAAAGCAAACAGCCAACAAAATCTTTCAGAACTTTTGCACCATAAGGGTTGGGATCAGGCAGTAATCAAACCTACGATTTCCGGAGGAGCTTACAACACCTGGGTTACTTCAAAGGCGCAGGCCACGGAACATCAGATGAAGTTTGAATTGGTAGTAGCAGGACAAGATTTCATCGTGCAACAATTTGCTACTGAAATCATCGAAGACGGGGAATGGTCGCTGATATTTTTTAATAAAAAATTCAGTCATGCAGTCTGCAAAAAAGCGCGAGTGGGGGAGTTCAGGGTGCAAGCACAATATGGCGGACAACACCACCCGGTGATTCCAGGGAAGGTTATGTTGGAAGAGGTGGAAGCTTTGTTGAATTTAGTGGAGGAGCCCTTATTGTATGCCAGGGTAGATGGATACTGGGACAAACAATTTCATTTTAATTTAATGGAACTGGAGTTAATTGAACCTGTGCTTTTTTTTGACAATAATCCTGCGACTTGCGACAATTTTTATACTGCTTTAAAAGACAGGCTTTATGCAGGCCGCTGGAATCCTTGATTTAAGGTAAATCCATGAATAAATAATACGGGGACCTGGCGAACACTTAAATTTAAGTCTGAATGGAATTGAACTTAAAACATGAGCCGGAGGCAGGAAGGTATCAATTCAATTTCAAAATGTTCAGACATACCCCGACCATCCCCATCGGTATGAAAGTGTACTGGCCGGGACGTGGTTACCAATAATTTATCCGTTTTGAAAGATTGCCAGTATTTGCTCCGATGGATGTTGCCGGAAAATACTTTTAAAAAAAATGCAGGTAATAGGGATATCGGCACTTTGGTGATCATCGAAATATCCAGTAATTGATCTTCCAGGGATGCAAAAGGAGCGACGATGGCATTATTGCCGTACTGCGAGGCATTGGCAATAGCCATCTGAAATACTGGTTTTACAATAAACTCGTTATCGTGCCGGATCTCCATGACGATGGGTTGGTATGATTTGTACTCCCGGTTGATCAGTTTCATATAATTACGCATACCGCGTTGACCGTTTTGTCCAAAAAGAGTTGATATATATCCGTCAAAACCGATGCCGGCAACATTGAACGACCAATAACCATTGATTTTAATGGCATCCACTGCGATAAATTTTTTTCTGATTAATCGTTGTATACAACTGGTCATATCTCTGGGCATACCCAGGTGCCGTGCTAATCCATTACCAGAGCCTCGGGGAATAATCCCTAAAAAAGCATCTTTGTGTATCAGGTTTCTTGCCAGGGTATTCACAGTGCCGTCACCCCCCACTGCAATAAAATTTGTTTTACCCTTATCGAGGCCGGTTTGAATAATTTCTGCGGTATGTTGGGCATCTCGGGTGAGGTGGCATTCGGCGCTGATTTGTAGGGAATCTGTAACCGATTGAATGCGTGATTCAAGTACTTCCGGTCGGTGCCTCCCGGACTGGCTGTTGATGATGAAGACAAAATGGTCCACGACACAAAGATATGGTTTAAGAGAACAGAAGGAGGCAGGAAGAAAGGAGACAGAGAACGTGAGAAGCTAGTAAAAAGGTACCAACCCGATAGGGCTTAAATTTTATTGACCACTGCAGGTGTGACATCAATCTATCGGAACTTTACAAGTATAAAGTCAAATTCTTTGAGTGAGGGAAGTAAATAATTACGTGAGCTAAGTTTATTCTGCTTGAATAAGCTTGACTTCTATGAATTCAAGGAATTTCAAGGCGTAGTCATAATGAATCAAATCAAGCCTTTTAGGATCATCGATTGTATATAGTTACTTCTGCATTGCTTTTAAAGAAGTATGATCCTCCTGAAGTCAGAAATTGTGATGCACTATGACTCCAGAGGAGTCA
>JAWXBI010000082.1:0-38155 GCA_034439915.1 Saprospiraceae bacterium
ATAAGATTAACCAGGCAAATGAGTTCTTGTTGTTCATGATTTTTGAATCGCTAGCTTTTAATAAGAGAGTACGGTGTTTGGATTCTGACCTGGTAGATGGTTTTTTGTATGTCAATCTCATCAGACTTAATCTGTTTGTGAAAATTAACCTCCTTGATTGGCTAAACAAACCATTTATAGATGAAAAAAGTCCCCCATTAGATACCTTTCAAATGCAATTGTTCTAATCTGCTTTTCAGTAAATTACTACGGGGGTGAAAAACCAAAATAAGCTGATAATTTAATGCAATTGCCTTACTATCTGTCTTTTAAATTATTGTTTATATTTGGTTTGTACAGATTTGATACGGGTTTGATTAAAAACAGCAAAACACATTTGTTCTTCCTGGATGATGGATTTTTGAGCGGTGGACCATCCCCAACCCAGTATGCACACCCATAAACCAATAATACATTTCAAATTGGATTAAGATTTTTGAGGTAATACCTTCCGCCATATCCTTGTTTGCTGCCCACAAAACCGGCATGTTTGAGTTCAAGCAATATTTGTTCTAAGAATTTCTTGGGATGTTTTCTTCCTTTGAAATCGACGACGTCAACACATACCCGTCGTCATAGTGCTTACCCAATTGAATAAGCGCTTTGATCGCGTACTTGCATTTCATCGACATCATATCATCAAATGTATTAAAAACCCGGGTTCTGCTTTTAGTCACCTAGCAAAGCTGCTCCGATGACCCCGGCACTATCTCCTAACACTGGCCTCAGCAAAGGAGTTTCGCATCGGTCATTAAACATATGTTTTAAAATTTCACCCTGGCCTAGGTTGTATAGTTCATCAATCTGCCCCAGCCCTCCCCCAATGACCATGGCATCTGGATCGAGGACATTTACAATATACGAGCAAGCCAGGCCAAAATTAAAAAGCATCCTGTCCCGGATAGCCAGGGCATGCACATCGCTGCCGCCTCGCCAGGCAATCACGATATCCTTCATAGGTAAGTTCCGGCCGCTAAGTTGGCAATAATATTTTTCCAATGCTGGTCCCGACATGACGTTCTCGTTGCATCCGGTATGTCCGCAATAACACATAATATCATTCTGTTCGGTAAAAATATGGCCCCATTCACCCCCTATGCCATGCCGGCCATGGATGACTTTACCATCCACGACCACTCCCCCACCGACACCGGTCCCCATAATAATCCCAAACACTACCCTGGCCTGAGGTTGGTGCAAGGGTACCGCCCCTAGATTGGCTTCCGCCATAGCAAAACAATTAGCATCGTTGGCCATAGCTAAAGGAATGCCCAATTTCGTTTGAAGATCCTTTTTAAAAGGCCTGCCGTTAAGGCAAGTGGTATTAGAATTTTTGTGGATTAAACTGACCGGATCATAACTTCCCGGGGTCCCTATTCCAATTCTTTCCGGTACCAGTCCACTGGCTGCCTTAAGCTCTTCTACCAGGTAACCAATCCGGTTAATAATGTGATCATATCCAAACTGACTTTCGGTAGGGATCCTTTTACGAACCAGGATATCCGGTTTTTGTTCTCTGATTCTTAATATTACTCCTTCGATTTTTGTACCCCCTAAGTCAATCCCCCAGTACCATTCAGACATATTATTTGTCATTAAATTCAGGTTTCAAGACTACCACACCTAAGGGCGGAAGACTGATCTCAATAGATTGTGGGCGAAAATGTTGAGGAATGGCCTCGACTTTAATTATTTCCGCATTGAGTTGTCCACTGCCCCAATAACGGATATCATCCGAATTAAATATTTCCTTTAGTCCATCACAGGCTGGGGAACCCAACCGATATTGGGGCCTTGGCACGGGTGTGAAATTGCAACAGATCACTAAAAAATCATTTGGGTTGTTGCCTTTTCTTACATAAGATAACACCGAGGACTCCGAATCATTACAATCAATCCATTCAAATCCTTCCGAATGGTATTGATTTTCATACAAAGCAGGTTCAGTGGTATATAATCGATTGAGCTCTTTGACCAGGGTCTGTACACCCAGATTGGCATGATGGCTGAGCAAATGCCAGTCAATCGAATCATCAAACCTCCATTCCTGGTATTGGGCGATTTCTCCCCCCATGAATAAAAGTTTGGAGCCCGGGTGGGTATACATATAGGAAAACAGGGACCGGAGGTTGGCAAATTGTTGCCAATGATCTCCGGGCATTTTATTTATCAGCGATGACTTGCCATGTACGACTTCATCATGGGACATGGGCAGGGTAAAATTTTCAGTAAAAGCATACATCATGCTGAACGTAAGTGTATTCTGGTGGTATTTTCTGAAAAAAGGATCTGTTTTAAAATACCGCAGGGTGTCATTCATCCATCCCATCATCCATTTCATACCAAACCCCAATCCACCTAAAAATACCGGACGGGATACCCGGGCAAAAGAAGTGGATTCCTCGGCAATGGTTTGTACATCGGGAAAATCGCGGTATACGGCTTCATTAAAATCCTTAAGAAAAGAAATCGCAGCCAAATTTTCATTTCCCCCATATATATTGGGCTCCCAACCGCCTGCTTGTCGGGAATAATCGAGGTAAAGCATGGAAGCGACCGCATCCACCCTTAATGCATCAATATGATAATGCTGTAACCAAAATAGCGCACTGGAGATTAAAAAAGAGCGGATTTCATTCCTTTCATAATTAAAAATCAGACTCTTCCAGTCCTGGTGATACCCTTTGCGAATATCGGGATGTTCGTACACTGCGGTTCCATCAAATTTTCCCAGGCCATGGGCATCTTCCGGAAAATGAGATGGAACCCAATCCAGAATTACCCCGATGCCTGCCTGATGAAAAGCGTCCACTAATTGCATAAATTGTTGTGGTTGGCCATAGCGGCTGGTTGGTGCAAAGAATCCAGTGACCTGATACCCCCAACTCGGAGTATAAGGATGCTCCATGACCGGAAGAAATTCCACATGTGTAAACCCCATTTCTTTTACATATGGGACGAGCTGATCAATGTGCTCTTCATAGGTAAACGGACGGTCGTCGTGCCAGGGCCTTCTCCAACTTCCTAAATGAACTTCATAAACACTCATTGGTCGAGTAAGGGATTGAATTTCCTTTCTCGTGCCCATCCAGGTTTCATCCTTCCAGGTATAGGGCAATGACCAAACAACGGATGCAGTGTAGGGTGGTGTTTCACAGTATTTAGCGTAAGGGTCACATTTCTCCGTGACTATACCATCGTGATTGGAAAAGATACGGTACTTATATTTATCACCTTGACGGATTCCTGGAATAAACCCTTCCCAGATTCCGGATTGATCCCATCGTACATGGAGGACATGTTCGTCACCTGACCAATAATTAAAATCCCCAATAACCGTCACTACCTTGGCCGCCGGAGCATACACAGCAAAATAAACCCCTTCGATTCCCTCAAGTTCCATCCGGTGAGAACCCAGGTGATCATATAAACGGAAATGTTTTCCCGATTTGAACAAACCGATATCAAAATCGGTAAAACGACTAAAAGAAATAACGCGGTTAGGCATGGCTACAAGTTAAGTCGATTTGAGGAAAAAATACTCACCCTCTCAATATTTCACCTCCTGTTTAATCAAACTCAAATTCCACCTATTCCTATTCTATAAAAGTAAATACATAAGAAATATGCGGGTAAGGTTAATGACTTAAAAGCAATCTGCACCAAAGAAAAAACATTTGGTTGTCACTTTGGATTTACCAGACCTTCGAAGTAAATTGAGGAACTGTAATGAACAGAAAATATAAGTTGAAATAAACCTATTCCCACAACCTTATTTCCAATTAATAATCCATGTCTTTTAGATAAGATTCTATTTGGCCAGCTAAGTGTTTTATAATCTTACGACATTGAATTATTAATGCACAAAAACAATCCAGGCACCTTAAAATAATTAGGGGATTAATTTCGATTTATCGTGTGATCATTATTTTACCATGGTTCCAATCCCAGTAGTTTTTTACCCAATACACTTAGTTCTGCTGTTCCATACCTGGTTTGCTCCCAGGCTCTCGGATCCCCGGGAAAGGCATAGCCTTCCGGCGCTATCCGTTCTTTCCAGGACCTTACCCTCCATTGGCGGAGTGCTTCATTTTCTTCTTCGGCAGGCATCATAGATATATATTGCGCAATTCGCACTTTATCCCGGCTGCGATTTGGCCGAATCCCATGCGGTTGTGCACTATGGAAAATCAACAGGTCCCCTGCCTCCATCCTGACCTTGACGAGTTTATCTTCCATATCCCTGACATCCGGTTGAAATCGGTTCCTATCCGCAGGTTGGGTGAGTTTCCAGGTATCATAGGTTCGGAACAATTCAGGGATGCATTGAAAGCCTCCCATATTTTCATCCATCTGGTCAGCCAGTGCCAGCACTCCCTGGACATTTTGAGGTTTGGTTTCCGGATCATAATCCCAATGAATAAATCCCTTGAAGGGGTCACCCGGCCGGAGGGGAAAATTCAGATTCGCCCGATCGATAGTCACCCAAAGTTTTTCTGTGCCCCATATATCCACAAAAGCGTCATAGATTCTGGGCATTTGCCGGTTGTTCCACAAAAGCTGATGATGGTATACTTCCACCATTCCACTGCCAATCAATTCCTTCATTTGCATTTCCGCCCTGGGAGGGGTGTACCAACTAGATGGGTCATCCGGGTTTTTCTCTTCAAATTCCCAAATGAAGGATGCTGTTTCAAACGCCTGGGCTCTTGATATTGCATTCTTAATGACTACATAACCATTAAAAGTCCAAAATTCCCAATCTGCTTCGCTCAAAACCCTCAGGGAATGGCCATTTGATCGGTCGTTGAGTTTGGATTTGCTGGTTTTTGCGGTGGATGGATTTCCGGGAATATCTTTATGGAGGTTGAGAGGTGGCCCCTGGGGATTCATGGTGGGTATCATGTCTGGCTTATGATCAGGATCCATAGGTTTAAAGTTTTTATTCGGCAATTTTTTTCAATAACTATATCAAATTTATCATTTTGGGTAAAAATAAGATTAGTTATCCTGAAAGTCTGGATAATTTCGGTATTAATAAATCCAATATTTGAATTCGGCCGTATTTTAAGTTATATTTGGTAATTAACTCTCACTTTATGAAAAATCCATTGCTCCTGATCCTTTGTTTGTTCACCCTTTCTATCGCCTGTAACAAATCTGAATTGCTCGAAGAAAAAACGGGTACCAATAGCCTGAATTGTAAAACTTCCGCCAAAGCCGTCGTCAAGAAACAAAATCTCAACGAGCTGGGAACTGACTATTTTTTTTATCTTGCCATAGAAAATGCAGTGGACGGTAGTGCCGTGGTCTATCCTTCACAATTGGCTAGTTTTCTCCAGGAAGAAGGCAAGCGGGTTGAAATCAAATACAATAAAACACAGTTAAAACATAATTATGTACTCTGTTTACCAGGTCACATCTATGACCCGGCGAATGCCGATGAAAAAACCATGCCGGTGATTGAAGTTTGCCAGGCTGCAGCTACCTTATAAGAATTTTTAAGGTTTCCCACTACCAGTTTATCCATAATTCTACACCTGACGGAAGGGTCTCTGATTTTCCTGAAGTCGTACTATTGCCCTTTGTATATGTTATTATTATATATATGCTGAGGTTACATCCCGTAGTTTAATTTACTTTTTAGCTGTTGATGCGTCGGAATTTGCTCATTTTTGCATCCAGAAATCAGAATTTAAATGAGTACCTTATTTGATAAAGTCTGGGATGCCCATGTAGTAAAGCTGATGGACGATGGTCCTGACGTGTTATTTATTGACCGGCATTTTATTCATGAAGTGACCAGTCCTGTTGCCTTTTTAGGTTTGGAATCCCGGGGACTTAATGTACTTTATCCCGAACGAACCTTCGCGACGGCCGATCATAATACCCCTACGATCAATCAACATCTACCGGTTCAGGACCCATTATCGGCCAAACAGTTGCGGGCTCTGGAACAAAATTCTTTCAAATATGGTATCTCTCACTGGGGTCTGGGTAACCCAAAAAACGGGATTGTCCATGTAGTTGGACCCGAAAATGGTATCACCCAACCCGGTATGACCATTGTATGCGGAGATTCCCATACTTCAACGCACGGAGCATTCGGGGCAATTGCCTTCGGCATCGGCACCTCGGAAGTAGAGATGGTCCTAACTTCACAATGTATCATGCAGCCCAGGCCTAAAAAAATGCGGATCTCCATAAATGGCAAACTTCAACGAGGAATTCTGCCCAAAGATGTCATCCTGTATATTATTTCCAGAACTACAGCCAGCGGAGCTACGGGATATTTTGTAGAATACGCCGGCGAGGTATTTGAAAATATGAGTATGGAAGGCCGGATGACGGTATGCAACATGAGTATAGAAATGGGGGCGCGTGGCGGTATGATTGCTCCGGATGAAACCACGTTCAGTTATATTAAAGGGAGGGAAATGGCGCCAAAAGGGGAAGCTTGGGAATCGGCTTTGTCGTTTTGGAAGACCTTAAAGACAGACCCTGACGCAATATTTGATAAAGAATTTACTTTCAAGGCGGAGGACATTGAACCCATGATCACCTACGGCACTAATCCAGGCATGGGGGTTGGTATTTCGCAACATATCCCGCTCAGCGAAACCCTTGATGGCAGCAAATCCACTTATGCCAAATCACTAAATTATATGGGATTTGAAGAAGGTGAAGCCATGTTGGGGAAAAAAGTGGACTATGTCTTTGTAGGTAGTTGCACCAACGGCCGGATCGAAGACTTCAGGGCTTTTGCCTCCATCATCAAAGGTCATAAAAAAGCAGATCACGTCACCGCATGGATCGTACCGGGTTCGCACATCGTTGAGCAACAAATTAAAGAAGAAGGAATATTAGAGATATTAAATGAGGCGGGATTTACCTTGCGTCAACCGGGATGTTCAGCTTGTCTGGCGATGAATGATGATAAAATCCCTGCAGGCAAATATGCGGTAAGTACCAGTAATAGAAATTTCGAAGGGAGACAAGGGCCAGGGGCCCGAACGATGCTGGCAAGCCCTATGGTTGCTGCAGCGGCTGCAATTACAGGAGTAGTGACTGACCCCCGCCTGTTAATCCATAACAATTAACCCGAAGTCCAAACACCAAATCCGATGATGAATTCAAAAACCATTAGATAATCCAGCGCTGACAACCTATAAAAAGATCAAAATCAATAAATACCTTTTCCTATGGCTTACGATAAATTTGATGTGCTTCGCAGTTCCGCTGTGCCCATGCCCATTGAAAATGTAGATACGGACCAGATCATCCCCGCCAGGTTTTTAAAAGCCACTGAACGAAAAGGTTTTGGCGACAACCTGTTCAGGGATTGGAGATATCACCCTGACAATTCCCCTAAAGCAGATTTTGTATTGAATAATCCTACTTATAGTGGTAAAATCCTGGTTGGAGGCAAAAATTTTGGCAGTGGGTCCAGCCGCGAACATGCCGCCTGGGCAATTTACGACTATGGATTCCGCTGTGTGATATCGAGCTTTTTTGCCGATATTTTTAAAAACAATTCTATGAACATCGGCTTACTTCCGGTTCAGGTCAGCGATTTTTTTCTGGATAAAATCTTTAAAGCGATTGAGGCAGACGCCCAATGTCAGATTGAAGTCAACCTTTCGGAACAAACCACCACCATATTATCCTCGGGTGAATCAGAATCTTTTGTCATCAGTGGTTATAAAAAGCACAACATGATGAATGGTTACGATGACATCGATTTTCTCCAATCCATCAAATCCGATATTCTGAGCTTTGCTCAAAAACAACTGGCTTAACCGGATGACCCCACCTAGAAGACATATTGAAATCATGGATACCACCCTGAGGGATGGGGAACAAACCAGTGGAATTTCATTTTCGGCCTATGAAAAACTGACTATCGCCCAGATCCTGCTCACCGAAGTCAATGTGGACCGGATTGAAATAGCTTCCGCCAGGGTTTCGGAAGGTGAATTTGAAGCGGTTAAAAAAATAACCTCCTGGGCCAAAGACAATGGATATCTCAGGCAGGTAGAAGTCCTGACGTTTGTCGATGCCGACCGATCTATCTATTGGATGCAGCGCGCCGGCGCTCAGGTAATGAACCTGTTGACCAAAGGCTCCCTGAACCATCTGACCCACCAACTAAAAAAAACACCAGATGAACATTTTTCCGACGTTGCCCAGGTGCTTAAACTGGCGGAGAAAGAAGGATTGATCTGTAATGTTTATCTCGAGGATTGGAGCAACGGCATGCGCTGTTCACGCGATTATGTATTCAGGTATTTGGATTTTTTAAAAAATCAACCGATAAAAAGGATATTATTACCCGATACGCTGGGGGTATTGATACCTTCCGAGACTCAAGAATTCCTCACTGAAATCATACAGCGTTATCCTGCTATCCATTTTGATTTTCATGGCCACAATGATTATGATCTGGGGACCGCAAATGCCCTGGCCGCAGTCAAAGCCGGAGTGCACGGTTTGCACCTCACTGTAAATGGTATGGGTGAACGGGCTGGAAATGCCCCACTCGCCAGTGTGATTGCGGTATTAAATGACTATGTCAAGGAGGTCGAAACTTCAGTAGATGAAAAATCCTTGTATTCTACAAGTAAACTGGTAGAAACTTTTTCCGGGTTCAGGATACCTGCCAACAAGCCTATTGTAGGTGAAAACGTGTTTACGCAGACCGCCGGCATTCATGCCGATGGCGACAAAAAAAACGGTCTCTACTTTAATGAACTGATGCCCGAACGATTTGGCCGGCAACGTATGTATGCCTTGGGCAAAATGAGCGGAAAAGCCAATATTGAAAACAACCTCAAGGAACTTGGGATCTTCCTGGCTGAAGAAGATCTGCTTAAAGTGACCCAGCGGATCATTGAATTGGGCGATCGTAAAGAAGTGGTTACCCAGGCCGACCTACCGTATATTATTTCCGATATTCTCGACAGCAATAGCCTGGTGGAAAAAGTACGGATTGAAAATTATGCCCTTACCCACACTAAAAACCTTAAACCCCTGGTCACAATTCGTATGACTATTGACGGAGAAGTTTTTGAAGAAGCCGCCCAGGGAGATGGCCAGTACGATGCGTTTATGAACGTGATAAAAAAAGTTTACCAACTCAAAAACCTGGAACTGCCTCAATTAACCGATTATTATGTTCATATTCCTCCAGGCGGAAAATCGGATGCGCTGTGTGAGACCATTATTACATGGAAAAAAAATAACGGCGAGTTTAAAACACATGGACTGGACAGCGACCAGACCGTATCGGCAATCAAAGCCACTGAAAAAATGCTCAATCAAATCTGAGCTTTTGTTTCCCGGTTGCTCATCGCCATGAATCCGGTAACCTTAATCGGCCGAAATAGTTTTGGATTAGTTTGGCTGATTACTCTATTTTTGCCCACACCATTCATTCTTTTTTCCACCACCATAACCTGATCACTTAAACTAAACAGACGCCTGTCGCTCATGGCCCTAAACGACGAAAGACAAAGGCAGGCAAAAATCCTGCGCATTTTCAGAAAAGTACACCGTTGGACCGGGGTGGGGCTATTTGTCTTTTTTTTTATTGTAGGGGTGACGGGATTATTATTGGGTTGGAAAAAAAACACAGGCGGCTATTTACTGGCCAAGTCTTACAGCGGGGTATCTTCCCAACCTAAGGATTGGTTGAGCATCGACAGCCTCCATACTCTGGCGCGTAAAATATTCCGGGATTCCATTTCCTCCAGCCTCCCGATGGACCTGGACCGGATTGATGTTCGACAGGATAAAGGAATGGTAAAATTTGTTTTTATCCGGGGGTTCTGGGGCATTCAAATGGATTGTACCACCGGTAAACTCCTGCATATCGAAAGACGTCGCGCCGATTTTATAGAAAAGGTTCATGACGGTTCAATACTCGATTATCTGTTAGGGACGGGAAACGGCCAAATCAAATTGGCTTACACCACGATTATGGGTTTAGCTTTAATCGTATTTACCATTACCGGCTTCTGGTTGTGGTATGGTCCCAAAAGAATGAAAAGATAAATGACCAGGTAAAATGAATTTACATTGCTCATCCTAAACCATTCAATCCGGGTTAATTTTGGCTGACTTGTTACCCATGTTTCGGTTTTATATCTTGAATCTGTTTTATTGGTTGGTCTTGTCCTTTGTGGCCCGGCTGATCTTTGTGCTGTTTTATTTTTCCGGCTACCCGGAGGGTGCCGTCATCAATTTATTAAAAACTTTTAGGTATGGTTTCCGCCTTGACTTGTCCATGGGGTCCTATATTGTCTTTTTGTGTTTTATAATTTGGTCGGTTTTTCACCTGTTTAAACTAAACTTTTTTTTTAGCCTGTATAAAGCAGTTGGTATCCTGGTCCTGGGACTTGTCTTGTTGATCACGCTGGCAGATGTGGCTGTGTACAAGCATTGGGCGATAAAAATTAATATGACGGCTATTCAGTTTGCTCAACACCCGCGGGAGGTCTTGGCCAGCATTGGAACTAAAGATTATATTCCATTTTTGATCCTGGTTTATTTTATTTTAATGGGTGGATTTCTTTGGTTTTGGTTTAAAATAACTGACCGGTTAAAATTTACAGTGAACCTGACCGGGCGAAATCTTTTTTTTTGTTCTTTAGCCTTTGTATTGATCGCCGGGTTGTCTTTGCTGGGTATCCGCGGCGGATTCCAACTGGAGCCCATCAATCAAAGTGCCGTATATTTTTCGGATAAAGCGATCTATAACCATACTGCTGTCAATGCCTCCTGGAACCTGATGCATAAATGGGTCAACAACCGGGATGTAAAAAACCCTTATCCATACGGCACTGAAGTTGAAATTGATCGAAGCCTCCACCGTTTTTATAATTCGGGTAAAGTATATCCACACTTAGTTGATTCATCGACCAGGCCCAACATCGTATTTATCCTGCTGGAGGGATTCACCGCAGACGTGATCGGTGCATTCGGCGGAGAGACCGGATTGACCCCCACTATCGATAGCCTGATCAAACAAGGATTGATCTTCACCCGGTTTTACAGCAACGGAGACCGCACGTACAAAGGATTGCCATCTATATTAAACGGCTACCCATCCCAGGCGACTTCCTCCGTAACCCAAAATCCCGACCTGACCGGGAAAATTCCTTCCCTCGCAAAAACCTTGAGGGAGTATAGCTATCAAAATTCATTTTATTATGGTGGTGAATCAGAATTTGCTAATATCAAATCGTATTTGTTGAACACCGGTTTTGACAACATTGTGGATATCCGGAATTTTCCTTCTGCCTACCGCGGGCTCAAGTGGGGCGTATCCGATCATTATGTTTTCGAAAGAATGAGCCAGGATCTTACCATGGCCCGGCAACCGTTTTTTAGTTGTATCCTGACCCTAAGCAGTCATGAACCATATGACATTCCCATGGAGCCCTTCATCAAAAGCAAAACTATACCGGACTTATTCCGCAATACAGTATATTATACAGACTGGAGCCTGTCCCGTTTTATCCATTTGTCCGAAAATCAGTCCTGGTATGCCAATACCCTCTTTGTCCTCACAGCAGACCACGGTAATCCGTTACCCAAACAATACAGTACCAATTATGACCCGGGCAGGTTTAAAATCCCGATCATCATTTTTGGAAAACCTTTAAAACAAGAATATAAAGCAAAACAAATGGATATCATAGGCTCTCATACGGATATTGCCAATACCTTGCTGCAAGGCCTGGGATTAAATGGCGATGCCTTCAGATACTCTAAAAACCTGCTCGCCGATTCGGTTTCGTCGGGTGCTTTTTATACTTTCGATAATGGATTTGGTTTTATTAATTCAACCACCAGGTTGGTTTTTGACCATACCGGAAACCGGATGATGTATACAGAAGGGCCGGTGAACGATTCATTGATTGTATTGGGAAAACATTTATTACAAGGGACCTTTAAACCTTATTAAGGTCTTCAGGGGTTTATTTCTTCAATACTTTTCCCGGAAACAACTCAAACATTTTTTCACCTTCTTTTACTATTACCCCATTGACCAGTACATAATCTATTCCTTCAGACAACACATGGGGCTGATCGTAACTTGCTTTGGTTTTTATCCGTTCCGGGTAAAACATCAGGATATCTGCGGCATAGTTTTTTTTGATCTTACCCCTTTTTTGAAGACCTATGGTAGCTGCCGGCAATCCCGTCATCTTATAAATCGCTTCCTCTAAACGGAGGGCTTTGCGGTTTAATACAAACTCCTCGATGATCCGTGTAAAACTACCATATCCTCGGGGATGATACATCTCGGGACTTCCGTCAGAACAAATCATAGTCTGGGGCCATTGCATCAGTTTTTGTTGCAGCGCTTCATTCATGACAAAATAGGCTCCACTCGCTCCATCCGGCCCGATGTCTTCAGCAAGGACTGCTTCAAAAGGTTTTTGCAAACTATCTGCCACTTCTTGTAAGGTCTTGCCCCGAAAGGGACCAGAACCGAATAAAGTAGCAGAGGGCCCGTTTCTTTTGTTGACTTTAATCTTTAGAAACTGCAGTAATTCTGTTTTACGGGTTTGTTTTATGCTATCATAATTTGCGGGGGGCAATGCCCAGCCGGGGAATACAATACCAATTCCGGTGTAGCTTGCTGTATAGGGATATAAGTCCGCAGATAATTTAGCCCTGTTTTTATGATTTTGAATTTGTTGGATGTGCTGCTCCGCCCGGGTGGAAGATTGTCCATAAACATTTTTAAAATGAGCGATGTGGACTTTACAAAATTTGCCCTGTTCAAGCAATTCATTGATGGAAGCTTCCAGTTGGTCGTCATCGTCGCTCCGCATATGGCTCATAACAATGCCTTTGTGTTCTCCAACGATTTTAGCCAGTGCATGAAGTTCACCCGCCTGGGCATATCGTCCGGGCACATATTCCAATCCGGTACTCATACCCAGGCATCCGGCTTCCAACCAGGAACGAAGCACTTGTTGCATGCTATCTGACTCCGTGCGGTCCGGTATTAACTTAAACTTAACCCCTGTAATAAAACGCAGGGTGCCATGGCCTGCCAGGCTACCCACATTCAGCCTTATCCCATTTTGGTTCAGCTGGCTGAACCATTCATTCATATCCCGATACAATGGACTTTCTCCATCCTGGCCTAATATCACAGTAGTCACCCCCATCGCCAAAAAATTAGGAAACAAAGGTGTGGTCAACGGATTCCCGTGCGCATGGGTATCGATAAATCCGGGACAAACTACCCTGCCTGCAGCATCCAGGATTTTATATTCCGGTTTGACCTTGATCCGACCCGTTTTAATTATGCTTCCATTTTCGATGAGGATATCCTTTGATTTGGACGGTTTCCCGGTACCATCAATGACCTTACCGTTTTTAATCAATAATGATTGAGCATTAACTAATGTCGTTAGAAACAGCATACACCAGGTTAAGCAAAAGATTTTCATCATAGAATGGTGTCTAAAATTACACATTCATTCTGAGGTGTTAGAAATCCTCTCAGATTCTCAATACATTTGAATTTTTCTATATATCTATTGTCCCCGATCATGAAGAATATTTTTTTATTTTTTATCCTTTTTCTGATGGTTATCTCCTGTAAAAAAGAGGTTTACCCCGGTGAGTTTGACACCTGGTCTGTAAAGGGAGGAGATGCAGGCAGCCGTAATTATTCATCGCTGGATCAAATCAACCTTTCCAATGCCCAATCACTTCAACTGGCCTGGGAGTATAGTTGCGGAGATGCAGACCGGCAAGGCAGGAGTCAGATCCAATGCAGTCCTATCATCATCGATTCTATATTATATGCCACCACGCCCGGAATGGACCTTATTGCCCTGCATGCTGGTACGGGAGAGGAAATATGGCGGAGCAAACCGCCGGGAAAGAACAGAGCCGGCCTTGGGGTCAACAGAGGGGTAATGTACTGGACGGACGGTTCGCAAAAAAGGATTTTTTATTCATTTACACATCGTTTATTTTGTTTTGATGCCATGACCGGCGCGCCTGTATTTGATTTTGGGGAAAAAGGCAGCATCGATATGCACGATGGTCTTGGAAAAGCTGCAGATAGTCTGTTTGTCATGGCTAATACCCCCGGGGTAATTTTTAAAAATCTTATTATCATGGGGTCCCGGGTATCCGAAGGCCCGGACGCAGCTCCCGGCCATATCCGTGCTTATGATGTATTGTCCGGAAAATTGGTTTGGGTATTTCATACCATACCTCATCCGGGAGAGCCAGGGTATGAAACCTGGCCACCCGATGCCTGGCAAAAAATCGGAGCCGCTAACAGCTGGGCAGGCATGTCACTCGATCACGGGCGGGGAGTGGTCTATATTCCAACGGGTTCCGCTGCTTTTGATTTTTACGGAGGCAATCGAAAAGGAAAAAATCTATATGCCAATTGTGTATTAGCAATTGATGCCATGACCGGAAATTTAAAATGGCACTATCAAACCACCCATCATGATATTTTGGACAGAGACCTTCCTTCCCCCCCGGTACTTATTCAGGTTAAAAGAGATGGAAAACTGATCGATGCTGTTGCCCAGGCTACGAAGCAAGGATTTATTTTTGTGTTGGATCGCAATACCGGTGAACCTTTGTTCCCGGTAGAAGAATTACCGGTGCCTGCTTCTGAGTTAGCTGGTGAAGAAGCCTGGCCGACCCAACCCTTTCCTACATTACCAAAACCCTATGCCCGTCAAAATTTTGATGAATCCCTGATCAATGATGTCGACTCGGTGTCGTACGAATACCTAAAAAAACAATTTGCCTTATTGAGGACTGGAGGTCCTTATTTGCCGCCAGGCTTAAAACCCGGAATTGTTTTTCCGGGTTACGATGGGGGTGCCGAATGGGGCGGTCAATCCTATGATCCGGAACAAGGGATGTTTTATATCAACAGCAATGAGATGCCATGGATATTGACCATGGTGGATCTTTCACCTGATAGATCGATGGACAATGCTAAAAATTATGCCCGAGGATTATTTCTCCGAAATTGTGCTATCTGCCACGGCGCAAATATGAAAGGGGATGGAGGCAAAGTATATCCCGCGATAGATCAAACCAAAACAAAATACAATTTGACTGAACTCAGGACCCTGCTCAGGGAAGGACGTCGGCTCATGCCAGCGTTCAACTATCTGGATTCACTGGATAAAGAAGCCATATTGGCCTATATGCGAAATGAACCTATAAAAATGAGGCGTACAGCGACTGAATATTCTCCGGAAGTACCTTATAGTATGACTGGATATAACCGGTTTACAGACCCCAATGGATTGCCTGCTGTAAAGCCGCCCTGGGGTACCCTGAATGCAATTGACCTCAATACCGGTGAATATAAATGGAGTGTACCACTTGGTGAAATAGACTCCTTGACCCGGAAAGGTATTCCGGTCACCGGAACAGAAAACTACGGAGGCCCTCTGAATACCCGGGGCGGATTAATTTTTATCGCAGCTACGAAGGATGAACGGTTCAGGGCATTTGATAAAAATACCGGTAAAGAACTCTGGCAATATCGACTTCCGGCGGGTGGGTACGCCACCCCGGCAACGTATTCGGTGAATGGAAAACAATATGTGGTGATTGCTTGCGGAGGAGGTAAGATGGGAACTAAATCGGGCGATAAATACCTGGCCTTTGCCTTGAAATAAAAAAGATAATAGCTTCCGTTTTATGAGCACTTCCCGGATTCCACTTACGTCGAGTTTATTGGCATTATTTTTTTTACCTCTCCTAGTACAATGCAAGTTGAAAGAAGAGGTGAAAGGCTCTTCCCCCCTTAAATTTGTCGCGACATTGCCTTCCCCCTTAAATGAAACTTCCGGTCTGGCCAGGGGTGATGACACTATGCTCTATACACACAATGACAGCGGCCATCCACCCGATTTATTTCAAATATCCAGTACCACCGGGAGGATTATAAATACCTTCAGGATACCGGGAGTAAAAAACATAGATTGGGAGGAGTTGGCGGCTGATTCCAGCTTTCTTTATGTTGGCGATTTCGGTAATAATGGAGGTACCCGAAAAGACCTGGTTATTTATAGAATCAACAAATCGCATCTATCCGTTACCCGGCCCGGAGAAGTGGAAGCTATTCGGTTTTCATATCCTGAACAAACGTATTTTGGACCGTCTAACCGGCACAACTTTGATTGTGAAGCCATGATTGTTTTGGGAGATTCACTCTATTTATTTACAAAGAACAGAAAAGATCTGGCTACTGATGTTTACCGATTGCCTAAAGAGCCAGGTTTATATTCCGCACTACGTGTAGGGCATTTTAATACCGGAGGCCTTATTACGGCAGCAGATATTTTACCGGGTAGTCCAACTAAACTAACCTTGTTGGGCTATGAGTTTAAGGGCTCTCGATTTAAATCTTTTTTATGGGTGTTTACCGGTTTTCAAAACGCGGATTTTTTCGGGGGGCGTTGCACAAGGACAGAACTCGCCGAAGACCTCCAGGCCGAAGCGATCGTTTTTGACTCGGATACAACCCTGCTGATTTCTCATGAAGAAGAATTTGGTACAACCGGGAGGTTATTTAAGCTGAATCTGGATAATATTCAATAATATTCTTGCCGCATTCCCTTATGCATTTTCTTTTACCGGGTTTTACTCCACGATGTTTATAGCTGAGTCAAAATATATCCTTATGATCAGTGGATGCCTCAAAAATAAAATTCTATTCAAGCCAGTTAAACTATTGTCCAAATCCCTGTTTAATATTCCTAATTTCACTGGTATGTGCAAGTTCTTTTTATTGTTTTTGTTGCTGATTTGTGGTGGTGCTCAGGCCCAAACCTATGCAAGTAAGCTGGGTTGGAAACCGACAGACCGGGTGATCATCCTCCATGTTGATGATGTAGGCATGTCCTTTGAATCCAATGAGGGGGCCATCAATGCAATAGAAAAAGGTGTTGCCAGTTCCTGGAGTATCATGATGCCATGTCCCTGGGTGCCTCAGGTTTTTCATTATTTACAAAAACATCCTCAAACCGATGCGGGCCTCCACCTGACTCTTACTTCAGAATGGAGTGAATATCGATGGCATCCTTTGGCGGGGGCCAAACAAGTACCGGGGCTGGTGGATACGGAGGGTGCCATGCATTCCAATGTTGCCGATGTGGTTAAAAATGCCACACCAGAAGAGGTGGATATGGAAATCAAAGCCCAATTGGATCGTTGCCGGAGCATGGGCTGGGAACCCACCCACCTGGATTCTCATATGGGCACGTTATTTGCCCATCCCGATTTTTTGGACAAATACATACAACTGGGGATAAACCAGCATATCCCGGTGATGATTCCTGCGGGCCACCTGACCTTAATGAAAATATCCAGTCCCCTGGATGAGGGAACAATCCATTTTATACGCCAGGTGGGGGCACAACTTTGGGCAAGTGGATTGCCGGTAATCGATGATTTACACAATTTCAGCTACGATTGGAAACCAACTGATAAAATGAAATCCAGGGCAGCCCTGCGGAAATTCAAAACAAAAAAATACATTGATTCATTTGCCGGTCTTAAACCCGGTGTGACATTTGTCATTATGCATTGTGCCGGATATTCCGATATTCTGCCACACATTACCAATTCCGGCCCCTTGAGACAAGCGGACCTGGAGGCCATGCTGGATCCCAAATTGAAAAGTTATTTAAAAAAACAAGGGATCATCGTCACTACCTGGAGGGAGATGATCGAACGCCGGAAAAAAGTAAGCTAAATAATTATTTAATTGAACTCTAACGATGCGAACAAATAGATTACTGGGCGCTCTGATGTTCCTGACTTGTCAAATTTATGCACAAACCGGACATCGACCATTGACCATATCTTCCCTGACCGATTCCTTCTATGTATTTACAACCTACCAGTCTTATCAGGGCAATCTTTTTCCTTCCAATGGAATGTATTTCCTTACGAGTGCCGGGGCGGTGATGATTGACTGTCCCTGGGATACTACCCAATTTCAACCCCTGATAGACAGTATACGCGTTAAACACGGGGCGGAGCTAGTGCTGTCTGTTGCCACACATTCCCACAAAGACCGGACAGCGGCTCTGGATTTTTTGAAATCCATAGGAATCAAAACCTATACTTCCGCACGGACTGATCAGATAAGTAAATCAACCCATGAAAAGCGGGCGGAGTTTGTTTTTGTGAATGATACCTTGTTTCAAGTCGGGGAACAAATTTTTCAAATATTTTATGGTGGGGCGGGGCATACCCCTGACAATATTGTGATTTGGTTTGAAAATCATAAAATACTTTATGGAGGTTGTTTAGTCAAAAGTACGGAAGCAAAAGACCTGGGCAATCTGGCCGATGCCGACGTGAAGGAATGGCCCGGAACCATTAGAAAAATACAAAGGAAGTTTAACAACCCCCGCTATGTCGTACCGGGGCACCAGAGCTGGACAGATCCCCAGGCATTAAATCACACCTTATATTTATTGACTAAATCTTTAAAAAATTAAAAAGTTCAAGAGGACAGGCATTCCAAGAATATAAAAAACAAGCCACCGTTCGTCATATAGATAAGGCCTTTGAAGCAAACGATGCCAACATCATTTTATCCTTATTGACCGATACTATCTGTTGGGATGTGTTGGGCGCTTTCATGGCGATTGGTAAATCTGAATTTAAAATCAAATCCGCAATGAAAATTTTCACGGTCCTCCAACGATTCATAGAACAAATGAAATTGCTGGAGAAAGATTTGGGGCCGTGGTTGGGCGTGTTGAAAATCACCTAACTAACGGAACCCTGCTCCGGGTATGCTTCCAAAATACCTATTCCCTGGAAAATGAAAAAACAGTCTATGACATCTTATCTTGTTCCTGTCACTTCATTTTTATCAGGATCAGTGACTGGAAATTAGTTTATTTTATTAGCACACCTATTCCCTGACCGGTTATCAAATATTCCCGAATTTCACTGGAATCATGCTAAAACCAGCCCAGTATATTTCCAAGGTTGCTCTGGGTCTTTTGCCTCCTTTCCTGGATTGCCTTTAAAAAGATTATATTAGGAGCAGCGCATTTTGACCCATCACTATTGCTTTTGTTTGAGCTATGAATTGGATTCTATTACTTGTATACGGTGTTCTTTTGCTTTTGGTTTGCCTGCGGATAGTTTTTGAAACCCGCAGCAGCACCAAAACGCTTGCCTATCTGCTGGTCTGTATTTTTATACCGGTATTTGGTATGCTTTTTTACCTGGCTATTGGCATCAATTACTGGAGAACTAAATTTTACGCTAAAAAATCAAAACTGGACAAAAAACTGCTGGATCTGTTACAAAAGCAAATTATTCATTATTCCCAGGCGACGGTAAAGCCCGGGGATCTTGCGGAAGAAGATCACACCGAACTGGCCAGGATGTTGATCAAAGATCTGCAAAGCCCGCTTACCCGCGGCAATAGTATAAAACTTCTTCTAAATGGAGAAGAAAAATTTCCTGAATTGCTCAGTGCTCTGGAGGCAGCCCATCATCACATTCACCTACAATACTACATCTATGATCAAGATGAAATCGGCACAGCTATTATTGAGTTATTGATCCGCAAGGCCAGATCAGGGGTGCAGGTAAAGGTGATATATGATGATTTTGGAAGCCCTTCCATAAAGAGCAAAACAGAAAAAAGGATGCAGGATGCAGGGGTGGAAATTTACCCCTTCCATAAACTTCATTTTTATTTACTGGCCAACCGGATCAATTACCGCAACCACCGGAAAATCGTTGTCGTTGATGGCCAAACGGGTTTTGTAGGCGGGATTAATGTAAGCGACAAGTATATAAACAAAAAGAAAGGGAAACTCTATTGGAGGGACACTCACCTTCGTGTTGACGGACCGGGGGTTTATTATCTACAATATCTTTTTCTTTGCGACTGGAATTTTTGTTGTTCCGGAAAAGTAAATCCTGAAATGATATACTTTCCTGAAAAGATAAAAAGTAAAGGTGACAGCCTGGTGCAAATCGTGGGAAGCGGACCCGATTCCAGTCAACCCCTGGTATTATTCGCTATTCTCCAGGCCATTTATCTCGCTAAAGAAGAAATTCTGATCACCACGCCCTATTTTATACCTGGGGACAGTATTATGGATGCCCTTCGGATAGCCGCCTCCAGCGGCCTGGCCGTAAAGTTATTGGTGCCGGGGAAAAGTGATTCCAGGCTTGTGAATGCAGCCTCCAAAGCCAATTATTTTGATTTGTTACAATCTGGGGTCGAAATATATTTATATCAGAAAGGATTTGTGCATGCCAAAACCCTGGTAATAGATGGCAAAATGTCTATGGTAGGGACTGCGAACATGGATTACAGGAGTTTTGAATTAAATTTTGAGGTCAATGCCATTGTCTACAATAAACAGTTTTCGATTAAAATGCGAAAGGTGTTTTTTGACGATCTCCAATACGCAAAAATGATAAAAGCAAATGATTGGTATAAACGACCATTCTATTTCCGGTTAATTGAAAAAATTGCCCGGTTATTTTCACCAAGCCTGTAATTATTACACGCTCTGTATAATCGAATAAACGTAAAACGCCTTGCCAGAATAAAGTTTCCTACTGCTCATCCGAGATTTTAAGCACCTACTATTTTAAAGAGGTAACCGGGACGAATAGGTATTGACATTTATATTCACTATATTTAACAAATCTTGACCACTAAGTGGTTGTAATAGAATTTTCCATTTACTTTTTTACTAAAATCAATCCCAAATTATGGCAAACAGAAATTTTTTACCCAGCGCACCCAACAAGGGTTTGTGGCTGATCGCAGCGATCATCGGAAGTCTGGGCATCTTGGTTCATTATGTCCAGGTCAATCAACTATCACAATACAGCTTTGAAATGGTGTTAATTGGTTTTGTCCTCCTGGTCATTGGGACAACTTACCGAAAGATTTAGCGATTTCTTTTTCTTTTTACGGCTACTGATACTCTCACGTTACTCTTGGTCCCTCCAGGGGTTGGCTCGCGGTTTTTGACCCAGGTAAAATTGTCTCGGGGCGATCAAATTCCATATTAAATTTGACATTTCGAGTTGAGGATGTCCAACTCCTGTATTTTCTTATGTCATCAAGCCGGAACCGGAAGATAAATTCGTCCATAAATATATTTCACAGTACCACCGGACAACCTGGACAGTTCTTTTGCCTTTTTAAAAGATCCCCGGGCTGTACAAAGCTTCCCAGGCCATTATATCAGCAATGATGGTTTGTTATTCTATTTCGGAATCCGTGAGCGGGTAATGTTTGTCAATACCTATCTCAAAAATAATTTTCTGGTCCCGGAGAGTGCCGATACTTTTTCACTCTTATCATCGCCGGAAACTAAATTCATTTTCAAACTATCCGGAAAGGATACCCTGGTGGAAATCCGGTATCCCAACAGGATCCGATACCTTCAAAAATACATCAGGGGTGCGACCTATCCGGATGAAGTATTGATGCGGTATGCGGGCACTTATTATAGTCCGGAGTTAGATTGTAGTTATACTATTCAATGGAGAGACCGTCAACTTTACCTGACCCATTCCAAATACCTGGATTCAAAATTAACCCTGATCGGCCCGGATCATATTCAGTCCGAGCGTTGGTGGATGAACCATTTAGTCGTATTGAGGGACGAAAAGGATCAGGTAGTTGGTTTTGAAATTAATTCCGGAAGAGTCATGCGTTTGCAGTTTAACAAACTGAATTAACCCTCATCCTTTCAGCCCTTTTATTACGACATTTCCAGTACCTTCTTTGAGGCAGGGATAGTTGAGATCATCCTTCCATTTTTTTTCATTCTGAATTAATTCAAAAAAATCATTTAGAAAGTTGGTGATTTCTTTAGGTGTGGAATGGTCTATCCAGGGTTGTTGATTGACCAGGGTTTGGATTTCTTCTTTTTTAGATAAAAATGCTGTGAATAATTCTTTTACCAAAGTATAATCTGTCAGGCAATATCCCCGGTACCTTCTCTGCAGGACGGAATTCATCTGCAATGCTTCCGAAGGCTTAGCATAAGGTGCATGCACAAGCCCGGAATGGTCAAAATCATAGGGCACGGGTACCGGTTTTTCTCCGGAAAACCCCAACAAACGGACATTGTGCAGATATTGAACTGACCAGTCCGTATTGCCGATCATATATTCATACAAGGCCATCCGGATAAAATCCTTTTGTTGTGCATTTTCAGGACGAACCATTTTTTTGGAGATCAAGGTTGCCTGATTTCGTTTAGCTACCGATTCATCTTCTTCCAGCAATATTCCTTTGACGGTAAACCCTTTTTTAGCGTTGGCCGGATCTTCAAAACTGACCTGCACCATCCTCACCCTGAAGCTTCTGGGGGTAAACAAATTATATAATTTATAAGCCAGATATTCCCTGATGATATAGTCTTCACCCCTGCAGGGCATCACCAGTTTTAATGCCTTCATTCCCTCAAAAGGACTGGCTGACAAATCCTGACCATTAAAATCCACTAACAGCGGAGGATAAGTACAGTTGCCTGCCTGCCTGCGAAAATTCCCCCTGGTTTTCATTTTAATCGGGATTATCTTCTCGACATCCCCCAGCATATAACTCAATTGCATGTCCTGATTGACGGCCTGGTCACTCCGGTCACGGATCAATTTGTTGACGGGTCCCTGAATTTTTAAATCCAGCATAGACTCCTGATCAAATAAATTTTCTGCTGCTGGCAATAGCTGTACTCCCATTGCCATCCATACCCAAATTAAAATCGTCATCATGGTAAAAGGGGGATTATCCCTTATTAAAATTAAACTTAAGTATTCAAATGGTTTTACCAAAATCCTATGTGTTATCAATTTGTCGTTTTTTTCAAGGTCAGTTAATCGCAACTCGTCAATCAAATTAATCGTCATCCGATGTTCGGATTGTTAATCGTCCCTGTCTTAAAGGGGCGCACGACAAATTGCACATATTGCCAAAGCCCAACCGAATAAATTCAGTCGCACGAACTTAACCTTAGTGCAATCTGTCGTGCGCCTCCTGTCTTATTTCCAATCCCCGATTCTGGAAAACTCCCTACCTTAGTACCCATGGTTTACAGACGCAATTTTATTAAAACATCCGCGGCATTAGCTGCCGGGAGTATGCTGATCCCTTCCAATGAGCTGCTCAGTCTAAAGAAAAAAAGAAAATTCGGAGTTCAATTGTATACCGCCAATTCTGTCATCAATGATGATTTAAAAGGTGTTTTAAAAGGACTTGCAGATATTGGTTATAAAGATCTTGAATCCGCCGGATCGCCCAAGGGAGGATATTATGGTTTACCAGCCGCAGAATTTTCCAAATTAGCTAAAGAATATGGTTTGCAATGGGTGGCACATCATGCTACCGGTTTTCCTTTTCGTATGCCGGGAGGTGCTCCACCATCAAATCCTGCTCCTACCAATCCACCCCCGGCACCCCGCCCACCTTCAAGGTCACTGAAAACGCATATGCAGGAGTTTGTGAATGAAGCGGTCCAGGGAGGATTAAAATACCTCGTATGTTCCAGCTCACCGGTCAAAACTATGGAAGAGATCAACATGACCCTGGAAGTCCTTCAAAAAACCGGAGAGGCCTGCAAAAAAGCGGGGATCCATTTTGCTTTCCACAACCACACTGCTGAATTTGAAATGGTGGAGGGAAAAAGACCTTTTGACATGATGGCGAGTCAGATCAGCGCCGACCTATTAAAATTTGAACTGGATATCGCCTGGGCTACCAAAGCCGGGGTCAATATCCCGGAATTATTCAAAACGCATCCGGGACGTTTCCCGCTATGGCATGTCAAAGATCTCAATAGCGAACAAAAACCGGTAGAAGTAGGACAGGGTTATATCAATTTTGAGCCTATATTTAAATCTGCCAAATTAGCCGGAGTGGAATACTTTTTTGTTGAACAAGATGGTGCCCCTAAACCCATTGAAAACCTAAGCAACAGTTTCAAAAACTTAGTTAAGGTCGCCAGTTAACCATATCCAAATAATACATTTTATCAACCCTGGTCTGATCAGGTAAGTGAACGCTTATTTGATTTGATTTGATTACTGCACCGGATGGATTCTGGAACTCAACCTCACTTTATAAAACCAGTAGACCTCATTTCAAAAATTCCGCCCACCATCAAAGGGTTGATTTTTGATCTGGATGGCACCCTGGCTGATACCATGCCCAGCCATATCGAAGCCTGGGTCCGCACCGGGCGACATTATGGGGTGGAGATCACCGCGGAAATGGTCAATGCCCTGGCGGGTGCACCTTCGATGGAGGTGATCTCGATATTCAATAAACAATTTGGCTGGACTATTGATCCGGGTGAAGGTAAAAAAATGAAAAGCGATCTATATCTCGCCTTATTGGATCAATTGGAACGCATTGAACCGATTCGGGAAGTCTACGAACTCGTCAATCATTTTAAAGGAAAATTGCCGATGGCTATTGGTACCGGCAGTAGTAAATCAAATGCTGAACGGGTGATCCGTAGTCTTGGCTTGGAGGAAGTGATCACTACCGTAGTCAGTGCAGATGATGTAATTTATCCCAAACCCCACCCGGAAACTTTTCTGACCTGTGCACTCAGATTAAATGTCAACCCAAAGGATTGCCTGGTATTTGAAGACGGGCCTATGGGCATCCAGGCCGCTGTAGCCGCTGGGATGAGGGTACTTATATTACCCCAATACGAAATTATTTAGTTTGAATTACCGGTACATCCAGGCACAAACAGACTTCATCCGCCGGGGCTAGTTCATTGAGAGTATATTTGCCAGCTGATGTCAATGCGAGATGGTCCTCCGCCTGAAATGGAAAACACCCCCAGGAAAGGTTTTGTCGAAAGCCTGAGTGCGTTAAAATTACTTCCCCCGTTTTTTAAGATGATCTGGTTTACCTCGCCGGGGTTTACCAGTGCCAATATCATTTTGCGTTTGTTCAAGGCGGCTGTACCGGTGGGTCAGCTGTACGTTGGGAAGTTGATCATAGATGAAGTCATTCGGTGTATCAACAACAAAGACCTTACCTATGACCAGCTCTGGATATATATAGCCATTGAGTTTGGACTGGCCATCATTTCTGAAGTCTTGAACCGATTAATCAATCTCACCGATTCCTTATTGGGGGACCTGTACAGCAATTCCAGTTCGGTGGAACTGATGAACAAAGCCGCTACGATTGACCTCAGCATGTATGAAAATGCTGATTTTTATGACAAGCTGGAAAGGGCCCGGCGGCAAACCACCGGGAGGGTAGTACTGATGTCTATGGTCCTGAGTCAATTGCAGGATCTGATCACTATTGTTTTTTTAGCTGCCGGTCTTATTGCCTTCGAGCCCTGGTTGATCCTACTTCTGATTGTGGCGGTGATGCCCTCCTTTATCAGTGAGGCCTATTTTTCCAGGTTTAGTTATTCCCTGGTGCGCAGTTGGACCCCACAGCGGAGGGAACTCGACTACCTAAGATACATCGGTGCCAGTGTGGAGACCGCAAAAGAGATTAAAGTCTTTGGATTGGACCGATTTATTTCTGACCGTTTTGCCCGGATAGCCAAACAATATTATGAAGCCAACAAAGCATTGGCCATAAAAAGGACACTATGGGGTACCTTGCTACAGATTGGCAGTGTGACCGCGTATTATGGTGCGTATGTGCTCATAGTCATCCGGACTATTGCCGGGGCCTTGTCTATTGGTGATCTCACTTTTTTGTCAGGATCTTTTAACCGGCTTCAGAACCAATTGCAAAACCTGTTGACCACTTTTACCAGGATCACTGAATCTGCCATGTATCTGCAGGACTATTTCGAGTTTCTGTCAATCGAACCATTGATCAAAGACAGCCCTAAGGCTATACCGGCCCCGGGAGTAGTAAAACAAACTATTCGTTTTGAAGGAGTAGGGTTCAAATATCCGGGTACTGAAATCTGGGCTTTGAAAAACCTGAGTTTTGATATCCGTGCCGGTGAAAAACTAGCCCTTGTAGGAGAAAACGGAAGCGGCAAGACTACGTTGGTAAAATTGATCGCCCGGATGTATGATCCTTCTGAAGGCACCATCTATCTTGATGGCACAGACATCAAACAATTTAGCCTTGATTCTTACCGGAATATGATCAGTGTGATCTTTCAGGATTATGTCCGATTCAATTTTAAGGCTGGGGAAAATATCGCTGTTGGAAAGATTGAAGAAATCACCAATAATGTACAGATCACCGGGGCCGCATCGATGAGCCTGGCTGATCCGTTGATCCAGCAATTACCGGCTAAATACCAACAGATGCTGGGAAAACGATTTGCGGAAGGTGTAGACCTGAGTGGAGGTGAGTGGCAGAAAATTGCCCTGGCCCGGGCTTATATGAGGAATGCCGAAATCGTCATACTCGATGAACCGACAGCAGCCCTGGATGCCAGGGCTGAATTTGAGGTGTTCAAACGATTTTCAGAGCTGGCCCAGGGGAAGACGGCGGTCATCATTTCTCACCGTTTCAGCACGGTAAGAATGGCAGACCGCATTCTCATTTTAAAAAAAGGGGAAATGCTCGAATTGGGCACCCACGAGGAATTATTGGAGAATAAAGGTCTTTACCATGAATTATTTACCCTTCAGGCTCAGGGATATCAATAATTTTAACGGGCGGCATCCCGGCAAGTTTGTTTGTGGCTTTTACTCGATACTTTTCTTTCAAACCTTAATAACAAAACGTTAAAAAGACTATTTATTCCCCTGATTTGCAGTTTGTTTTAAAAAGATTACTTTTGCATTCGCTTTTTCAAAAGCAGTGCATTAAACGTTGTAAATTATACATTTTATTACCAGTAAATAGTTGATCTAAAATGGCTTTAATCAGTAAAATTCGCAAACATAGTTGGATTATAGTTGCTTCTCTGGCCCTTGCGTTGATTGGATTTCTAATAATGGATGTGGTGACCAACAATACTTTTGGTGGCCAGACCCGGTATTCCATAGGTAAAGTGGATGGGACCGTTATTGACTATAATGAGTTTTCCAGGACAGAACAAATACTTTATAACAACAGCGGTACTGACCCTTATTCCAGGAGAACGTATTTGTGGAATTATTTTGTCGAAAAAACCCTGATGGAAAAAGCATCCAATAAACTGGGCATAGGAATCAGCCCCACTGAACTGGAAGACCTGCAATTTGGCAACAACCTCAGTCCGATCATCACCCAGCGATTTATTAATACCAATACCAGTCAGGTCGACCGGGATCAATTGAATCAGATCAAACAAGGCCTGGAAACCAATAGCCTGCGCCCTGATCTTCTGGCCTACTGGAATGAACAAAAAAATGAAATTATAAAAGAACGTTTACAAGCCAAATATACCAGCCTGGTTTCAAAAGCGATTTATTCCCCGACCTGGATGGCTGAACAAAAAGCACAGGAAGGATCAGAATTAATCGATTTTCAATTTATCAAACTTCCGTTTGATATGGTGACCGACAGCTTTTCGATATCGGATAAAGACATCGAACAATACATTCAAAAGCACGTGACAACCTATAAATATCCCGAAGAGTCCCGAACACTTGAATATGTCAGTTTTCCGATCATTGCCACTGCAGAAGACAGCCTGACCATTTACAACGAACTGGCTGCCCTGGTGGACAGTTTCAAAACCGCACAGAACGACTCCGTGTTTGTAAACATCAATGAAGGCAATCTTGACGCGGCATACTTTACCAAAGCCCAGTTGAGCCCTGAATATGCCGAAGCCTTGTATAGTTTACCCAAAGGCGGCACGATGGGCCCTTATATCGATAATGGTTTTTACCAGGTCGCTAAAGTATCCAATAGAAAACGTATTCCCGATTCAGTCAATGTCAGGCACATCCTGAGGTCAGTTCAAACGATCGATCAAATGGCTTCTGCACAACAAACCATTGACAGTTTGAAAAAAATATTAGAAGGAGGAAACGCCAAATTTGATTCCCTGGCAATTCGATATTCCCAGGATGCAGGATCCGGTTTTATCGGAGGTGAATTGGGTATGACTGCTCACGATGCCATGGTAAAACCTTTCAATGATGTCATTTTCTTTCAGGCGGAAATAGGGAAATATTATTCACTGGTTACTCAATTTGGCATCCATCTTATTGAAGTAACCAAACAAGTATATAATAAAGATGTTACCGACCGGGCACAAATAGCCTATTTAACCAGACCTATAATACCCTCTCAGGAAACCCAGGACCGGGTGGAAGATGAAGTCACCACCATCAACAACACCAACCGGACCCTGAATGATTTGAAAAAAGGGTTGTCCACCCGAACCGATCTGACTTTTGAAAACACTGGAGGAGTGAGGAGAAACGATGCTTCTGCAGGCACTCTTCCTTCCGGCGAAAGCACCCGCAGCATGATCCGATGGGGTTTTGACAAAAAGACCAGGGTTGGAGATGTTTCTCCTGAAATCTTTTATTATGAAGACGCCGTTAATTTTTATACCAATCAGATCATCCTCGCAGGTCTGAAATCCATACAACCCAAAGGTTTGGCCAAAGCAGAAGTTGTACGCGACGATGTCACCCTGATCCTCACCAATAAAAAGAAAGCAGATAAACTTGTCGACGAAATCGGCACTACCGCAGATATTTATAGCCTGGCTACTAAATACAATATCAAGGTTGATTCTGCCACGGGAGTAAATTTCAGCACCAGTTTTCTGCAACAAATGGGCAACGAGCCTAAAGTGATAGCGGCTGCTTTCAGTACTGACCAGAATGCCACCTCAAAACCGATTGTGGGTAATGGAGGCATCTACCTGGTCAAGACCATTAAAAGAATTCCTTCTATTGGAGAAGCCGATATCCCTTTCTACAGAGAACAAGCATCCTCTGTTTCTAAAAATAATGTAATCTCCTTCCTAATGGAATCCTTGAAGAAAAATGCCAAAATCAAGGATAACCGCTTTACATTCTTTTAGACTGTCCAGGATACCGGTTGGTTTTTTGATAGAAGTCAGGGCAAAATCAATTCTACTATTTTCTGATTTCCGCTTAAATGTATTTAATGCGCCCTGCATTTAATTGAATTTGAACTACCATTTTTCTGTGCTCTAGGCCAGGTCAATCAATAGTTGTCCCTTCGGGGTCATCAACTCCTGATCTATCATTCTTGTCGCCCTTTCTTTGTTGGGTTCACTTTATTTTTTCCAACCGGTCTCCATATCAAAGTACCACCGAAACAGTCGGAACTCAGGTTTTTATTACAGTGCCATCATTTATTAAATTCTCCAAAATGCCAGAGTATACCGCATGGGTCATGCAAAAAACATTCTCTGCCCCATTCATAATCACGTATTGGGGTTAATCTTACTTCCTCATATTTAGCAGGCAAGTCTAAAATCGATAGTTCCTTCCAATACCGGTCAACATCATCCACTTCAAGAAATATCATAGTATTGTCTATCCAATCTTTGACATAGGCGTTTTGCAGATAAAATCCTATGCCCTCCGTTTTGAAATAAGACATATCGGCTGTCAGTATACTTTCTTGAAAACCCAGATCCCGGTAAAAACTACGCGACAGTTCATAGTCTTTAGATCCGATGAATGGGCGAATGGAGATTGCGTTATGTTTCATGGATTTTGTTTTATAGGTATTATCGTATGATTTCAGATTGGTAAACGGCACCCTAACTTGAAGCCGGGTTGCCTGGGTTAAAATTGACTTTTATCCACTCCTTAAAACTGGTCAGGTTTGGATTTTCTTGCTTAAACGTTTCTAAATCCTTCATAAAAATCGCATTATTTTCATTCACCCATTTAAACATTTTATAGAGGTCCTTTCCCATTACCAGCCTTGCGATGACCAGCGGTAATTTTTGGTATTTTATTTCTTTACCCAATACTTCGGAAAAAATGCGAGCTACCTGTTGCATATCCAATTGCTCAGCGCCAATGGTAAGTGTCTTTCCTAAATACCCTTGTTTGTCCAGAAAAATAGTTGCCCCAAAATCTCCAATATCCTTAGCGCTTATGAATTGTTGTACCGCATCCATATTTACCGGAGAGGCCAACTTTCCT
This sequence comes from Saprospiraceae bacterium, assembly GCA_034439915.1. Classification (GTDB taxonomy): domain Bacteria; phylum Bacteroidota; class Bacteroidia; order Chitinophagales; family Saprospiraceae; genus JADJLQ01. The sequence continues at coordinate 30,148 of JAWXBI010000082.1, forward strand.
TTTAAAATCCTGCTCTTCACCTGAGGGATTAAAAAGTTTTCAAAGAGTGAATTGGGTCTGATAATAGTGTAAGGCAACCCGATTTGCCTGATGTAATTTTCAATTTTCAATTTACTCTCAAAGTGTGGAATACCGGTGTTCCAATCCGCGCCTGCCACAGAAGAATATAAAAAATGCCCAACCCCATATTCTTTGGCTAGATCTGCCAACTCCATCCCTTGTTTGATTTCCACGTCAGTCCCATTTATAAAAGTCTGAACACTGAAAATCCCATCCACTCCTTCAAGGTGATTCCGGAATGAACCTGCATTATTTAAATCCCCCTCTACTAATTCCACTTTTTGACTTACTAAATTTTGTGCCCGGGATGACCCGGGCTTTCGGGTAAGTCCTTTAACCCTGAATCCTTTTTTAATTAAACTCGCAGCCACAGCACCACCCTGGTTGCCTGTCGCACCCGTAACAAAAATTATTTTTACAGTAGTCATGATGAAAAGTTATAAAAGACAACGGATTTGTTCTATCAACGTGATAAATCTCCTCCCTATTCAGAATCCTTTAATTTTATTTTAGATAACAAACACTGGAAGGCCGGGTGATCGTCTGGGCAGGTTATCATAGGATTAGTTGTAAAATATTTTTTTTTAAAAGCCAGGAAGGCTTAAATCCGGAAAACAGGAGATAACCATTATATTAAGGTCAAAACATATCTAAAAATCCTTCATTTATCATCGGCATTCTTTATTCGTAAATCAAATCATCCTCTCACATGAAACAAATGAAACGGCATCCCCGGATCCAATGCCACATAATTCCATTCCTGGGACCATATCCAACTGTTGCCGCTGATCAGATCCTGTACAACAAATTGTTGACCCGGATGGACCCCGATGCGATGAAGCGGTGCCTGTAGATTGCCGGTCTGTCTTTCAAAAGGGTGCAGGTTGACCACACATAGGATTTTATCTGTGCCTTCGTCATTCTGTTTATAATAAGCGATGAGGTGTTCATTTTGCACCGGGCAGTTTTCCCAATTGTTGGTTTCCTGCAGAGCCGGGTGGTTTTGACGTATGCGATTGAGCATGGTGATGATCATGGTGAGTGGGTTGCGCGCTTCCCAATCCCAATGATAGATCTCATATTTTTCTGAGCGGTAATACTCTTCCTTACCGGGCATAGCCTCATGGATCAGCATTTCATAAGCAGGGCCATATATGCCATAACTGCTACTCAGGGTGGCTGCCAGGAATATCCTCTGCATATATAAGGACTGGTTGCCGTTTTGCATAGGAAAGGTGTTGATGTCCGGGGTGTTCGGCCAAAAATTAGGCCTGAAAATTTCTGCTGTAGTCCCGGAGGTTAATTCATTCATATAATTGATCAGATCATATTTCGAATTTTTCCAGGAAAAATAGGTGTAGCTCTGCGTAAATCCGATTTTCCCTAAGTGGTACATCAACGCCGACCGGGTAAAAGCTTCGGATAAGAAAATGATATCCGGATGAACTTTTTTGACTTCTGCGATCAACCATTCCCAGAATACAAAAGGTTTGGTGTGGGGATTGTCTACCCGGAAGATAGTCACCCCTTGTTTGATCCAGTATAGCGTGACATCCCGGATAGCTTCCCATAATGCCTTCCAGTCATCGGTTTCAAAATAGATGGGTAGTATATCCTGGTATTTTTTTGGTGGGTTTTCCGCATATTGCACCGTGCCATCGCTGCGCCATTTAAACCAGGTCGGATGATCCTTTACCCAGGGATGATCAGGGGCACATTGTAAGGCCAGATCCATGGCTATTTCAATATCCATTTCTTTGGCTGCTGCGATCAGCTCTTTAAAATCCTCTAAAGTGCCCAGTTCGGGGTGAATAGCATCATGCCCCCCGAGTTTACTTCCTATACCCCAGGGCGAGCCCACATCAGCCGGATTGGCTGTGGTAGCATTATTTTTCCCTTTGCGGTTGACTTCACCGATGGGATGAATAGGGGGAAAATACAATACGTCAAAACCCATTTCTTTAACCCTGGGAAGTATTTCCTGACAATCTTTAAACGTGCCATGTTTCCCGGTTTCTGGGGAGGCAGACCGGGGAAAAAATTCATACCAGGCACTGAATAAGGCCTTTTTCCGATCTACATAAACAAGGTATTCTTTACTGTGGGAAAGGAATTTTTTCTCCGGACAGGTATATAGAATATGCTGTAATTCATTCGACAAAACTCCGGTCAGGGCCTCCTTATATTTGGTTTCATCCCGGATTAAAACGATTAATTTTTTTAAATAAGTGACGGTGGATTTATCCGATTTATACAGTTTCATGATGGATTCCAGGATAGGTATACCATCATTCAATTCGGTTTTAACAAACTGACCATCCTGCGCTTTTTTCAACAAACCCTCTCTCCAGCTGAGTCCATGATCGACCCACCCACAAACCCGGTAAACCCACATGCCCTGGCTCTCCACCTGGAATCGCCCACCCCAAAGGTCTTCGGCTTTACTCCAGATACGGTGCTCTTTCCACTCTTTTGAATCCAGGGGTTTAAATTGGATAGCTGCCTGGATTACCTCATGGCCGTCACAAATGATCCGCGCCTCCACATTGATCCATTGATCAACTACCCGTCGTATACTGTATTGACCACCATCCACTACCGGGGACAATACCGCCGCATAAACTCTGCTTTGACCGTTAATCATAGTGTTTGAGTTGAATTTTTGCGAAAATAGGGAGAATTCATTGGTTTCTCCGAATGCAATACCTTACAACAAATCCAACAAAAGAAATCACAAACAGAGATAATCTTCTAATTTTGATCGGGGCTTATCTTTACGTTTATAAACCTGCGATGAACCGTTTATCTCCCAGGGCTAAAATGAATTAATCTGAATCTATTATTTTCCAAAATGAATATGCATTACCGGCACCTGACCTATTGCCTTAGCCTCCTGGCGTGTTTGATAAACCAGGCTTTGAATTCACAATCGGATACCCTCTCTTCCCTGTCCACTGAATTGCCAACAATAAAAATCAACGCCTACTCCACCCGCAGTGACCTTATCCGTATCCCTGCCGCAGTGCAGGTACTGGAGGATACTTTAAATCCGGTAGCCTATTTTTCGATGGCATCATCCCTGAACCAAGCCCCTGGAGTAAAACTGGAAGAGCGTTCACCCGGAAGCTATCGATTGAGTATCCGCGGTTCGACCCTGCGATCCCCCTTCGGGATCCGGAATGTAAAAGTATATCTCGACGGATTAAGCCTTACCGACGGAGGCGGCAATACCTATCTCAATTTGCTGGATCCAGGCCTCATTCAGAAAGCGGAATTATTAAAAGGACCGGCCTCCAGTATGTATGGTGCTGGGGCTGGTGGTGTATTGTTATTGTCTGGAAGGGCAAAGGGCAATCAAATCGGGATTTCCTATGGCACTTACGATCAATTTCAGGAAAACCTCAACCTTCACCAAACCATAAACCATTGGGATTTTAATATCTATCAGGGCCATCAGCAAAGTCAGGGATACCGTGAACAATCGGCTATGCGCCGGGATATGATCTATACCACCCAGCAGTATCAAAATGGAAAACACCGGTTGCTATTTGCCGAAGCTTACGGCGACCTTCATTATGAGACCCCGGGTGGTTTGACGCTCGCCCAACAATCTGCTAATCCCAGGCAAGCCAGGCCGGCTGCAGGAATGTTTCCCGGAGCGATCGAACAACAAGCGGCGATTCACAACAAAACAATATGGCTGGGATCTGTATATGAATATCAAATCAACCGAAGTTGGAGTTTTGACCATGCTTTGAATTATTGGTATACTGATTTCAGGAACCCTTTCATCACCAATTATGAAGTCCGGTTTGAAAAAAACGTGGGTTGGCGACCCGTATTAAAATATTATAAATCGACTTTAACAGGCAGTTTTGAATGGAGCAATGGGATGGAATACCTATTCCAGGGTGGACTAGTCAGAAACTATGTCAATAACAAAGGTGCACGTCAGGTGCTCCAGGCCGAAGCAAATATCAATGGGACCCAAACCCTATGGTTTTCACAAGTCAACTGGAATATCGACCAATGGCAGCTGCTGTTTGGCTTAAGTTCAAATCAACAAGTATATAAGTTTAAAGGCCCTGGGTCTGCTCCGGAAACCCGAAAAGAAAGCGGCCCGGTGCTCATGCCCCGTGCATCCGTTTCTTATAGCCTGAGCACCAGCAAGGCACTATTTATTTCGGCGGCCAGGGGCAATTCTCCACCATCCCTGGCAGAAATCAGGCCTTCATCCGGTGAATACAATCAGGAACTTTTACCTGAACAAGGTTGGAATCTTGAAATGGGTTATAAATCTTTTCGTGAAAAATGGAGATACAGCCTCAATCTCTATTCCTTGCGGTTGAGAGACGCCATAGTCCGGCGAAATGATGCTGCCGGTGTGGAATATTTTGTCAATGCCGGTGGTGCGGATATCACAGGGGTTGAAGCCTGGATACAATATCAATTACCCAGCGTGGAGTTCTACCTTTCTTCAGCCTACCAACCCTATAAATTTGTAAACTATAAACAAAGGACCACTGATTTTAGTGGCTTAAGGGTGACAGGTGTACCGAGATTTATTCATTCCTTCCGGATCAATTGGGAGGTCATCCCTTCATTTCGATTTGGCACCAGCTGGTATTATCAATCCAATATGCCTTTATTGGATGCCAATACCATGTTTCACCCATCCTACTCTCTGGTCAGTAGTTACTTAAGTTACCAGCTACCTATTCACCGACACCGGTTTGAGCTCACCCTTTCCGGTGACAATCTAACTGATACAGCATACAGCCCGGGTCCTGATATCAATGCCGCAGCTAACCGTTTTTATAACCCGGGTTTAAAACGAAATATTTCTCTGGGTTTGAAATGGAAATGGTAATCGCATTTTATTTGATGGATTTATTATTTGCATAAAACCTGAACGGTCTTATGTTTGAACTAATACAGACTTTCCAGGTCTTGTTAAATTTCTTCGATCACCCCACCCAACGATTTTAAATCCTTCCAAAATTCAGGATAAGATTTGCCAACTACAGCAGGATGTTCGATTTCAATAGGATGAAGAAGGGCTAAAGGTGCGAGGCACATCGCCATCCGGTGGTCTTCATACGTACTGAACAGAGGTGTATCCTCAAAATGTGCCTTGCCTTCCACCATATGGTATTCATTTTGTTTGGACATCCGGGATGGGAGTTGAAAAAAAGGAACATTTACTTTTTTCAATTCGGCCTTCATGGCAGCAATGCGGTCCGTTTCTTTGATCCTTAGTGTCTGCAGGCCTGTAAATACTCCCTTTACTCCCGTGGCGGCACACATTGTAAATACAGTCTGGGCAAGGTCGGGACATTGAATAAAATCCCATTCAATCGATGCCGGGAGGGGGGCGTTGGATTTGGTCAGGATGACGTGGTCTTGATGATATTGGGTTTCAATATTGAATAACCGTCCAATAGAGGCAATAGCAGAATCACCCTGCAAGCTATGGTCTTTTATACCGTACAAATCAAGGTTTACTTCTTTTGAGATCGCTGCTAAACTATAATAATATGAAGCGGCTGACCAATCCCCTTCCACAAATAAAGGCCTGGATTGATAAGATTGAGGCTCAATGCTGATAGTATCATCGACCCATTCGCTGAAGATGCCAAAATGTTTCATCATAGCCAGGGTCATTTCAATATATGGTCTGGAGATGACTTCACCTGCAAGTTGTATTTCTAATCCATCTGGTAATGCTGGCGCAATCATAAGCAAGGCAGAGATGTATTGGCTGCTGATGGAAGCGCGTATTCTGATTTTCTGTTTAAGCTGGATCAATGGTTTTCCGGTAAATCTCAAGGGGGGATAACCTTCGCGTTCAACGAATTCAATTCCTGCTCCGAGATCATTCAGGGTATTTACAAGTTCTCCGATTGGACGTTGCTTCATTCGTTCGCTGCCGGTCAACACTAATTCTCTCTCCTGAGTAGCCAGGTAGGCTGTGAGAAATCGAAATGTAGTACCTGCCGCGCCGGCATCCAGTACATCTTCCCTGCTCATCAATAATTGTTGCATCAGGAGAGTGTCCACAGATGTGGATAGATGATCCAGCTGCGGATTGGCATTGCCTGCGAGGGCCTGCATGATCAAAGCCCGGTTGCTGATGCTTTTGGATCCATCGAGGTGAATGGTACCTGTTATGACGGGTTTGGGAAAATGAAGCCTGATCCTGTTTCCTACCATTTAAACTCTATGTTTTGTAAGAGTTCTGCATTCAGGCTTTTGGCCACGGGACAATTCAAAGCGGTCTGCTCCATCAATTTTTTTTGTTCGTCAGTGTACGATTTATCTGAAGGCATATTTATAGTCAGGTCAATCTTAACTACCCGCCTTGGATCCGATGCCATATGTTTGGTGATCTCTGCGCTGGCTCCATCGATATCGATTCCGTTATTATTAGCCACGATACCCATAGTCGTTAATGCACAACTGGCCAGCGAGGTAGCTAGTAGGTCGGTCGGCGAAAAAGCAGAGCCCTTACCCATATTGTCTACCGGTGCATCCGTGACTATCGCTTCACCGGAACGCAAATGCACGGCAGTGGTACGCAAACTGCCCTCATACTTAATAGAAGAAGTAATCATGGGGTAAAAGTACAAAGGAATGGTGAGCTTCGAGATTCGAGCAGAGAGAAACGAGATTCAAACTGTATTATACGAGGCAAACTCGCTGCTCGCTACTCGCTACTCAAAACTGATGAAACGCCTGCGACACAAATTCCAACACCTCCGGCAACGCCTGCCTCCAATAGGTCCAGGTATGTCCACCATTTCGAATACGGAATTCATGAGGTATTTCTTTTTTACGCATAGCGATATGCACGAGTGAGTTCCCTTCATACAAAAAGTCATCATCACCGCAGTCAATATACCAGCGTACGGCCCGTTTGAGGGAATCCGGAACTGCATTGACCAGGGCAACTACGCTTTGACGATTATAAAAACTTTCTTGCTGTGCATCGGTAGCCGTAGAGTCCATGCGTCTGACATTGGTCCTGGCCGTTTCCAGGGTGAGTGGACCGGTGCCTGCACTCAATGGGCAGGCTGAAGAAAATATTTCCGGATGGTGCAGGGCATAGGTAAAGCTGCCATCTCCGCCCATCGACAAACCGGCAATGGCTCTAAATCTTTTTTCGCCTTTGATACGATATTTTTTCTCTACGAATGGGACCAGCTCTTTGAAGAAAAAATCTTCGTATAGCCAGGTGCCGGTGGCATTGTTGGAATAACCCCGACGGGTCGTGTTGGCATCGGGCATGATGATGATCATCGGCGTTGCTTTGCCTTCGTTGATCGCTTTATCGGTGATATTTAAAACCTCACCAAACTGGACCCAGCCGGTCTGGTCATCACCACCGCCGTGTAAGAGATATAACACAGGGTAAGAACGGGAAGAAGATTCATAATCCGGAGGCAGGTAGATGGCATATTGGCGTTCCATATTGAGGATCTTACTGGGTAAAGTGAGATTGTCATATACTTTGCCAGTCTGTGCCTGTAGTGCGATTGATAGACACATCAGGCTCGCGCACATTAGATTTTTAAACTTCATTTTTCCTTGAATTTGACCGAAGATAATAAATTTATAAATCAATGAATATTCGGCCATATTTACGGGTTTAAACATGAAGTCAACCTCCACAATAGAATTCCACTAGTATCTGAAATAAATGTGATCTGACTATAAATTCTATATTAAATTAACATCAAATAATTAAATTGGGAATAAACGCCCATTAACCAACGTTAAAGTTTTGAAGTTTTGAATATTTATTTTCACAGTACTATTTACCAAATAATCTTTATACATTAGTACATCAAAGTCATGGCACTTGACTGAAACACTGGACTGAAACACTGGACTGAAACACTGGACTGAAACACTGGACTGAAACACTGGACTGAAACACTGGACTGAA
>JAWXBI010000083.1:0-15561 GCA_034439915.1 Saprospiraceae bacterium
AATGAGGAATTGAGAAATGAGGAATTGAGGGGTGAGGGGTGAAAAGGTGAGGGGTGAAAAGGTGAAGGGAGGAAAGGATGAGGTAAGGGTTGAGGATGAGATGATATAGAGGATTTGGAAAAAAAAGTCAAGCAAGTAAAAATTCCTATATTCGATACTGAAAAAACCTTAATTACTTCATTTCAAAAAAATCAATTTATGACATTAACGCAGACTGCGGAAAAACCAGATATGAATTTGTTTTGGGGCTGTTTTATAGCCCTGATCGCAACGGCATTTGGTTTTATTTTGAGAGCCCTGTTGCTGGAAGATCTGGGCAATGAATTTAACCTGACGAACACCCAAAAAGGAGAAATCTCCGGAGTTGGCCTCTGGCCATTTGCGATCAGTATCGTTTTATTCAGCTTATTTATCGATCGGATCGGTTATCGTACTGCAATGCTTTTTGCCTTTTTTGCCCAGATTACCTCGGTTATCATTACCATATTTTTTGCCAAAGGATACTGGGGTTTATGGATCGGCACTTTTATACTGGCTTTGGGTAACGGGGCTATTGAAGCATTTATCAATCCGGTAGTCGCCACGATGTTTTCAAAAGACAAAACCAAATGGTTTAATACCCTTCATGCCGGTTGGCCCGGTGGTATGGTTATTGGAGGGATAATGGCCTTGTTGCTGGGGCCCACGGTATCCTGGAGGATAAAAATAGGTCTTATCCTGATCCCTACTTTGGTATATGGGATTATGTTGTGGAACAAAAAATTCCCGGTCAGTGAACGTGTCAAAGCAGGAGTCACCTATAATGAGATGTTGCGCGAAGTAGGAATGGGAGGAGCCTTCATTATTTTGTGGTTGATCATTTTCCAGTTGGGCGCGGTGTTTGGAATGGGAAGTGTGACCAACTGGATACTCACGATTGTAGGTACCCTGGCTTATGGTTATTTCACCGGCTGGAGTCTTGGTCGGCCCTTGTATATATTTTTGTTACTGATCATGATCCCACTGGCCACCACAGAATTAGGTACCGACGGTTGGGTGACTGATTTGATGGGGCCAGAAATGCAAAATATAGGGGTTCAGGCCGGTTGGATCCTGGTCTATACCTCAGCGATCATGGCGGTACTCCGATTTTTTGCCGGACCGATTATTCACCGCCTGCAACCACTTGGACTGCTTGCGGTGAGTTCCGTACTGGCTGCATTAGGTTTGTTTTTACTGTCAAGAGGCGCGGGTATTGGTATCCTGATTGCGGCTACAGTATATGGCGTAGGTAAATCATTTTTCTGGCCGACTATGCTGGGAATAGGTGCAGAACAATTTCCCAAAGGTGGAGCTCTTGCGCTCAATATTATTGGCGGCGTGGGTATGCTCGGCGTAGGTATATTGGGTACCGTGTTTCTCGGTAATGTTCAGGATAAATCCATAGTAAATACCCTTCAGGATATGGACACTAAAAACAATACTACTCTGAACAGCAATTATGCCACGGTTGAAAAAACGTCCATATTCGGAAAATACATGGCCCTGGATGGTGAAAAAGTCGCGGCCGCTCCGGAAATAGACAAAACAGCACTCACCCACGCGACGGGAGATGCCAAAAAAAGCGCCCTACGCACTGTAGCTATTTTACCGGTATTGATGTTGTTATGTTATCTCGGCCTGATTTTGTATTTTAAGAGCAAGGGGGGATATAAAGAGGTGCACCTCAGTTAAATATATAAACCGAATTCAAATTTTTATAACCTTGAAGCATAGACCAGGTGTTGAGCTTCAAGGTTTTTTATTTAATATCGCGACATGATTGATGCACACAGACAATGGTACAATGCAGCCTTTACCGATGAAAAATATGCAGCCTACGAACAAGCCATAGAAAAAGAGATTGGAGAAGCCCCTTTGTTCAGACTGGCGGAAACGCCTGTATTTATCCCGGCAGCATTTAAAACACAAATATTACAGGCCTGTGATGACCTTATCGATGTCATCACCCGGCCCGATTATATACAATTTTCAGAGCGCTCGATCCCCACGCACCTTCATTTTGAAGGAGACCCGGGATATTGTCCGCTGATGGTTTTTGATTTTGGGATCTGCCAGGATGACCAGGGCAACCTGGTACCCCAATTAATTGAAATGCAGGGGTTTCCTTCTTTGTATTGTTTTCAGATTGCACAGACCGAAATGTGCCGACAAACCTTTGACATACCGGCTCATCTGGACAATTATATCGGTGTGAACCGCAGCGAATACATCGACCTGCTTAAAAAAGTAATCATCGGAGATGCCGATCCTGGTGAAACCATATTGTTGGACTATAAACCGGAAGAGCAAAAAACAAAAGTGGATTTTGCCGCTACCAAAAAATACCTGGGTATCGACGCTGTTTGTGTCACCGACTTAAAATTAAACGGCAAAGAACTGTATTATATCAAAGAAGGTAAAACACAAAAAATATCACGGATCTACAACCGCTTGATTTTTGATGAATTTTTTTCCATGAAGATCCCCAGTGTGGACCTGAGGCAGGCACTGGATGTATGTTGGATACCTCACCCCAACTGGTTTTGCCGCATCTCCAAGTATACATTGCCATTTATTAAAAGTGATTTTGCGCCGGAAACCACTTTTGTATCAGAACTCAAAACCATACCCGATGATCTGGAACATTATGTATTAAAACCCATTTATTCTTATGCCGGTATGGGTGTAGTGATCGATGTCAAGCGGGAGGACATTGAAAAAATAAAAGATCCTCAAAACTGGATCCTTCAGAAAAAAGTCCATTACCATCCCGCTATCCTTACCCCGGATATACCGGCCAAATGTGAGATCCGGATGATGGCGGTCTGGGAATCACCACAGAGCAGGCCGCGCATCGTGCACAACCTGGCCCGGCTTAGCAAGGGGAAAATGATAGGCGTACGATACAATGCAGATTTTAGTTGGGTAGGTTCATCCATGTGTTTTTTTGAGTAGAAGACACAAAAGAATTATTGCCGCGGAGACACAGAAAGGCACAGAATTATCAGGCGGAACCGCCAGGAAAATTTGTTGTGCTTTGCCCAGGCTAGCGCAAAGTGACAACCACCACTTCCACACAAGGCTAATGAGATGACCTCCACTGCGAGCGCTGCCGGGTGTGGCGAGCGGGTAGCAAGGTGGCTTTCACTTAGCATAACTCTGAGGGACGCCAGGTGGAAATCACCTAAGCGTTAGCAAAATGGATTATATTTTTACCTTCAAAAAATGAAACTTCATTATCTGCCTATTGTTTTTATTGGTCTGTATTTCCCGCACCGGTTACAGCCAGCAACCCGATCACGCCATTGCCGGACTCTATCCGGAACCTAAAACTTATAAAACCCGGAGCCCAACTTATCCGGCTTTCGGAAAAGTTTACCTTTACGGAAGGCCCCGGCCGTAGATAAAAAGGGGAATATTTTTTTCACGGATCAACCCAATGACAAGATCTGGAAATATGATCTTAGTGGCCAGTTGAGCGTCTTTTATGGATACCACTGGACGGTCCAACGGATTGTACGTGGATAAAAATGGAAATATCCTGGCCTGTGCCGATGAAAAAAATGAACTCTGGTCTTTTAGCCCCGAAAAAAGAGTAACTGTGTTGCTGAAAAACCACGAAGGCCATTCATTCAACGGGCCCAATGACTTGTGGGTAGATCGCCAGGGAGGGATATATTTTACGGACCCGTATTATCAAAGGGACTATTGGGAAAGGAAAAAGCCGGATCTTGAAAAACAAAATGTTTATTATCTACCCAAAAACGGGAAAGGCGCCATAATCGTTGATGACGATCTGATGCAGCCCAATGGAATCGTGGGCAGTCCAAATAGCAAAAAATTGTTTGTAGCGGATATCCGGGCCAACAAAACATATGTATACCAAATCAAAAAAGACGGCAGCTTGTCAAACCGTACATTATTTGCAGCGCAGGGTTCCGATGGAATGACCCTCGACAAAAAAGGTAATTTATATCTTACCGGAAGAGGTGTATCCATCTACAATCCGGAAGGTGAAAAAATCGGGACTATTCCTTTGCCATCCAGGTGGACTGCTAATCTTTGTTTTGGGGGCAAAAAACGAAGCACTTTGTTCATGACTGCTTCAGAGTATGTATATACCCTGGAAATGGAAGTAAAAGGAGTGGAATAATCTGCCCGATTGTTTCTGCACTTAATAATGAGAAGGAGCCTGTTTGGAAGAACAAGATGATAACTTTATCCTTTGGTTTAATTTAATTTATTTCAAACCCAGTCCATGTATCTACCCGATTTAATCACCTCGGTACCCGATCTTCAGACCGCCAGAATCCTGGCAGCCGCAGGGGTTGACTATATCGCCTTTCATCAAAACATTGAAAACCTGGAAGAAATTAAACCCTGGCTGCAGGGTCCACAAATTGGGGTCGAAATCACGAATCCGGACCTCAGTCTGCCGGGCGTAGATTTTTTGATTATGCCGTTAGAATGGTTTGATCAGTTTTCATTTTCAGGCCGGCCCATATTGTGGAAAGCCGAAGGCGACACGGTACAGACATCGGAAAATCTCCTGTTTACCAGGGGTAGCATAATGAATGAAACAGAGCCTACTACAGGAATGCAATTTTACCACTACGCTGATTACATCAGTTCAAAATCAGTTACTGCAAAAGCCTGGCTGGATTATAAAGAGGATTTATCCTTGTTTGAAGAATTGTTTTTATGATCAATATAATAAATTACCAAGGATCGGTATAACACCAGCCACCGCGATCCCGATTATTCATTTACCGGAAAAAAAATTTAAGGCTGCTGTCGTGGAGTCTGCAAAGATGGTATGCCCGGCCTTATTACTTTCATAAATAAAGTCATGAAGGCTTTTAGAATTATAAGCTTCAAAGTTTCCAACAATAGCCAATCCCATCCGGTAACTGGAAAATTTCTGAAGAACCTCACCAGCCATACCGTTTTTTAAATCAAAAAACTCCCGGTGTAATGGTTTTGGCATGAACAATCATTTTGTCAAAGCCCTGATAATATAAATTGCCCAATAGATCTATTCCGTCTTCAGCGGTTTTAATAATAAGACCGTCCGAAATCAACCCGGCTATGTTTAAATCATTAATTTGGTGCAATGGAGGAATTGGGAATTCGATTGGCACCATTCAGCCCCCCGGGAAAGGGTTTACCCAGGTGATCTCCGATCCATCTCCCGGATTGAGCGTACCGGAGCGCGGCACCCCAAAAATTCAAAACGACAAGTGACCGATAAAACCACAATGCGCCGCCTTAAAGGAAGAAATTGAAGCTTCAATACGCCTTGAACCAGGTGTACTCACCTTGTATGCGGTAACTAAAAAAAACAAGCCTACTCATATTACCATTCTTGAAATTTATGCCGATTCCATTGCTTATAAATCGCATCTCGCAACCCCTCATTTCATCAAATACAAGACTGCTAACAGAGATATGGTCAAATCCCTTGATCTGGTTGAAATCGTCCCCTTGTGCCGTGGATGAAGATAAAATAAACACGAAAAACCAGGATGGCAAAAGGGGTGTTGAATCATAAATCGAATATACTTTTTTAACGAATGCGGATTGTACTCAATACTCAGAGTTGCATATGTATTGATCTCGGTTGCACGGATAAAAATTTTCCAGGAACTTTATGGGTGGATACATTGCATGGCATTACCAAAAGCAATGACCAAAATTAGATGGAAGGCGCTGCAAGTAGTTTGTATTTCAACTCTGGATTAAAAAAGGCGTGAAACACCTGAAATAGAAATGATACCTTTCCGGTATATAAAAGGAGAAAATTTTATGGTAAACCCGACTGCCCAATACAAATTTCATTGCAGCAACAAGACCTCTATTGTTGTGTTAATTCGTCAGATCATTTTATTAATCCTTCTATTTTTACCAATCCTTACATATAGTCAATCCATAAAAGGAACGGTTACTTCCAGCAAAGGGGAAACACTGGAGGGAGTTAATGTGCGTTTACTGAACAGCGGTTTGGGAACCCCCACCGATGAGCAGGGAAATTTTGAATTAAAAAACATAAATCCCGGATCCTATCACATCCAGGTTTCAGCCGTAGGGTATGCCACGATGGAGCAGGAAATTGCGGTAACTCCGGATGGAGCTACTATAAATTTTCAATTATCGGAAACGACTACTCAACTGGGGGATGTCATAGTAACCGCTCAAAAAACGGAGGAGGAAATTCAACAATTATCATTGAGCGTAAGTGTAATTTCATCCACCAAGGTTAGGCAGTACCGGTTGTGGAACAATAGGGACATTACAGCCATTGTTCCAAATTTATATTCTTCCAATCCCGGGGATGGCCGCAATGTGACCTCGATACGCGGCATTACTTCTACTTCGTATGACCCTTCGGTAGCGACCAATATAGACGGAGTGAATCAATTTAACCTGGATACGTACATTGCCCCATTGTTGGATATAGAAAGGATAGAAGTTTTAAGAGGTCCGCAGGGAACCCTGTATGGACGAAATGCCATGGGAGGGGTGATCAATATCATTACCAGGCAACCCGACAACAGAACAAGCGGTTTTGCAGAAATGAATATAGGAAATTTTGGGCAGCAGCGTTACAGCGCAGGCTTACTCACCCCGTTGGTTAAAGACAAACTTTATCTCGGATTGTCCGGAATGTATGATCGGGCAGAGGGGTTTTATACCAACGATTTTGATCAGTCGAATTTCGATAAAAAACACAGCAGTGTGGGCTCGTATTTTTTGCGTTACCTGGCCGGTCCATCATGGTCTCTTGCGTTGAATGTTAAACACAACGCCAACCGGAATAAGGGCACCTTTCCACTATCTTACGACCCCATCAATGATGGGTTCAAGGTAAATCAAAACAGCAAGACGACCCTGGTGGACAATGTATTCAATGGTTCATTTTCAGCTAATTATACCGGAAAAAGATTTAATTTTTCTTCACAGACCACCCATCAATCCAACTATCGATACTATAAACAACCAATAGACGGAGATTTTTCGCCCATCGATGGTATTACGATTATCAATGATTATGGAAGGGATTGGAACAACACCAAGGCCTGGACCCAGGAATTTAAATTTACCTCACCAGCTTCTACGTCAAGCCTAAAATGGACCGGTGGTGTTTATTTATTCCACCAGGAAAGCCCGGTGAAGCTGACCACACACTTTGGCGCAGATGCAGGCTTCATCGACCCCAACGCCATTCCGAACTCCAACAGCATCGCCACTTCAACGGGCAGGACAACCGGTTATTCTTTCTTTGGCCAGGCTACGTACAGGCTGACTAAAAACCTGGATGTGATTGGTGGTTTGCGGTATGACTTTGAACATAAAACACAACAAGTGATGGGTGAATTTCAGATTGAACCTGGTCCACCCTTCACTACTTTTCCAGATACCAGCGCCAATGCTGATTTCAACGCCATATCCCCTAAATTGGGTTTTGTTTTTCGGGCAGGTGAAAGCACCAGTCTCTATTTTAATTATTCAAGAGGATTCAGGACTGGCGGCCTTACTCCCCTTTCGCCAGATCCTTCCCAACCACCCTTGTATGCCTATAAACCGGAATACAGTAACAACTTTGAAATTGGTTTAAAAGAAACATTTCTCAATAATAAAGTTCGACTTAACGCGGCTGCATTTTATATCCGCGCAACGGATGTCCAGGTACCCACCCTGGTTTTACCACAGGCCGTTACCGTTACCAGAAATGCGGGAGAATTGGAAAGTAAGGGATTTGAAGCGGAACTCACCGCAACCCCTTTCTCAAATTTTCAAGTCGATTATAGTTTTGGTTATACCGACGCTCAATACACTATCCTGAAACTTTCAAAAAATGGTACAGAGGTGGACTACAGGGGCAACCGTCAATTGTTCACACCGGATATTACCTCGATGCTGGCTGCGCAATACGACTGGAACCTTTCTGCTCACCAAAATATCAAATTGATCACCCGCCTGGAGTGGATGTTCCTGGGCCAACAATATTTTGATTTGGCCAATACCATCAAACAATCCGGATACCATTTGGTGAATGCAAGAATTGGAATAACCGCTAAGAACTGGGAGTTGTTTTTCTGGGCCCGAAACCTGGGTGACACGAGGTATATTTCATACGCCTATGATTTTGGTGCCGCCCATCTCGGTGATCCGGAGAATCATGGAATGACCTTGCGTAAAAACTTTTAGAAAGCTTACTTAGCTGCCCGCCTGAGTCTGATTAAAGAAAAGAAAGTGACACGGCCACCATCAATGAAGCCAACCAGTTAGCCAGGTCAGATTACTGGCCAGATGGGAGTGGATTTTAATTAAAGAATCTGTAGTGCTTAGATTTTCATTTCGATCATCCACACATGGCCAAACGGATCTTTGATTTCACCCTGGCGGTACCCATAATCATAACTCTGTGCTGGAGATAAGACGACAGCTCCCGCATTCACTGCTTTGACCATGACTTCATCGACTTCGGGAACAAATAAACCGATCAAAACGGTAGTACCATGTATATGCCCTGGTTTAAACTGGTTCTTGTCATGGTTCTCTTTATGCAGGTGAAACAAACATCCGTCAATGGATAATTCAGATACGTGTATGCTGCCATCGTCATTATTAAATCGCCGGAGTTCGACGGCTCCGAAAGCGCGTTCATAAAAACTGATATCGGTATCACCGTGGGGGATATAGAGCTGGGGGGCAAAACAGGTGGTATTGATTTTAAGCATAAATGAAAAACATAGTTTAATAATTTGAAATTACATAGAAAAAATAAAATATGCGTTTATACCGGAACAAATGGGCGCACGACAAATTGCACAAATTGTCAAAGCCCGACCGATCCGAGGAGTCGGATAATCCCGATGTAGCTCGGGACAGTCGCACGAACCTAACCTTAGTGCAATCTGTCGTGCGCCCGAAACGAATCAGGATAAATACCCAATCATTTTTATCATTGCTTAGCCTATCCGGAATACGGATAACCTTGTCCGGGAGAAAATCCGGGATTTAAAGAGGGGAGGTGATCCGCCAGGGTTATTTCATTTTATTAATACGATCCGGTTACTGCCCGGTTATTTCAAGATGCAGAAGCTTAAAACCAGCCACCTCTGTCTTTCGATGCTGACATAAACAATACTTTCTACATAGCGTAATGCTCCGGTTAGTCGGTCAACATAAAAGTATACCGCCAGACTTTAAAGTAACACTTGAAAGCTTGTTTTTTTTTTCGGGACTGTCGGATACTTTCATAAACGTTAGAGGAATACCTTTCAACACTCTACAAGCTAAAATAGTATTCGAAAACCTCTTTGTTTTCCGTAAATTTGCTTAGTGAAAAAGCAACAAAAAACAAGGCTTGATTTCATAATTGACAAGTTGACAAATTCAATAGAAAATACCGCTACGAGAGAAGTATTTGATACTGAGATTGTCAAATTGACTAAAAAGGACAGTAAACAAATTAAAAAGAATGACTGGCAGTTTAATTGGCACTCAGAGCTTAAAGACAAAACCAAGGAAGTTTATAAACTGACAACTATTAATAATCCAAGCATATTTCAAGGTCTTGTGAGTATAGAAGATAAACAGGATCACATTTTCATGCACTTAATAGAGAGTGCTGCATTTAATAAAGGAATGAATAAAATTTACTTTGGAATTCCTGGAAACCATGTTGCGTTTGCTTGCAAAATTTCGGCCGATAAGGGTTACGACGGTTTCCTTGCGTTTGACGCAAAATCTGCTCTAATTAAGCATTATGAAGAATCTCTTCATGCGACACATTTTCGGGGATTGAGAATGTTTATTGAGACAAGCGCTGCTTTACGTTTAATTTCACAATATTTTAAAACCTAAAATTATGGGACTAATTAGAGAGCCAAAAAATATAGACTTATCAACAAAGTCCGAACCCTGGACCGCCAAAGAACTTGCAGACTTCTGAAGGCTTATGAAAGCAATTAAGGCAAAAAATGCAAAGCGCAAATTAAAAATAATGCCTGCAAGAAAGAAAATGTTGACTACTTGATGGCACGAATCGCTAACATTTAGAAAAGTAGGCGAAAATCCCGATCATGCCAAGCCAATGACATAAACTAAAGATTATAGATTATCCCGATAAAATCATCGGGATTCAGCCCGTAAAAAAAACAATAGGCCGGATACTTCCATAAATGTTGAGCGTCATACGATGTGGCAGATAATTATTCAAAGTATTTCAGGAAGTTCTGGGATCAATCGTCTTTGTGAAATTGTTCTGTTATTTCCTTTACGATAATTCCAAATTTCCGGATAATGCTACGGATCATAAGCGTATTACCGTCAGGCATGAGGAACATATGCTGTGTCATATTCACGTGCTGCACCAATCCTTTGTCGGCTATCTTTAAACGAAAACTCCAGGTAAAGTAATTGCCGTATAATTCTCCGCGGGCAATGCCGTCGATATCACTACCGGTACTTTCCACATGATGTGCATCTATACGTTTTAGTTTAAAACTACGATGGTTTTGCTTTCCTTGTTCCGGGTACAGCTCCTGCTCTAGGCTTAAAATTCCATTGGCATATACCCCTGTTGTTTTTGTGGTTATGCGCTCAGAAGGCTTGCCATTGCGGGCTTCCAGCACCCCCACTGAATAGGTATGACCCCCGAAAAATTTTACTGGGTCAAGAATAGGCACTCCGCTACCAAAATTTTCTGGCTTTAAAGTGGAGCAACTGGCTAAAACAAAAAGAATAAAAAAAGCAGCGATATAGTTATTTATCATGCTATTGGTGGAGCATTAATCGTGCCATTAATTATGATGCATTACTGCTTCTCTGAACGAGAAAAGTAAACAACATAAACGGACACAAAAAGGCAAGGAAAGTAATCGCTTCGGACGGACAACTTGGCTACAGCTAACAAGGGATACACGAACCCTGCAGGTTCGGGACGGAGTGCAGAAGTTCGATATTTTATTAATGGACACGCCAAAATACATTTATTTATGGCTTATACCGATTCAAGAAGTTGAATCCAGGCAAATTCAATACACCAATCCGGAATTTCAGATAGCTTACATTAAAGACCGGTTCAAATTAAAAATCAGCCAAATAAAAAAAACTGAATTATTATTTTTGTGATAAATCAATGGATTTAAGAGCCCGGAATACCCAATCTGATATTAATTTGTGAAGGTTAACCATAGTATGAATTTAGCCATCCAAACTTTGCTAATTGCTGGCCTTCACATGGTCTGGTCCGGCTCCATCAAGGGACAAACCCGTTCTATTTTAAGTATCCGGAAAGATATAGTCTATGGGATCGCCGAAGGAGTTGAGCTAAAACTGGATATCGCCCAACCCGAGGGCCAGGGCCCATTTCCGGCCATTCTTTTTTTCCACGGAGGTGGCTGGCAACAGGGTGATAAATCGCATAAGCATCGATGGATCCAAAAATTTGTTTCATTGGGTTATGTGGGTGTATCGGTAGGTTATCGTTTTGCTCCACGGTTTAAAAGGCCAATTCAGGTTTATGACGCCAAACAAGCTGTTCGTTGCCTTCGTGCGCATGCCGAAGAAATAAATATAGATCCCACTCGTATAGGCGCTATGGGAGAATCTGCAGGAGCCTACCTCGCCCTGATGCTCGGGGTGACTTCGCCAGGTGACAACCTGGAAGGACCGATAACTTCAGAAGTTTCCACCAGAGTGCAGGCGGTGGTCAGTTATTTTTCCGCCACCGACTTTACCATTAAAGGCCTTCAACTTACGCCGGAGCTGGAAGCAGATATGCTGAAGTACTATAATAAATCGCTTAAAGAAGTACGCGATGAATTTACCGGTGCGTCCGGTCCCGGTGATCCAATCCTAAAAAAGATATCTGTCGTAACGTATGTAGAACAGGGCGATCCTCCGGTTTTGATGTTTCATGGGGACAGTGATCCATTTAGTTCTCTCGAACACCCCCGCAGGCTAAATGCCGCCCTGGACAAAGCAAAAGTCCCAAATCAACTCATCATCGTAAAAGGAGGAGGACATGGCTGGACCGGAAGCTTGCAGGAAGGAACGACGAGACAGATGATGAATTTTTTTGAACGAATATTAAAAAAAAATAGGGAATGTGATTACGCTATAAAGGTTAAGCTACTATATAGGAGTTACTGTTTTTTTAAACTAAATAAATTATATTTGGAGTGACTGAACGATGTATTTCAATGCGTTTCCAATTATTTTTAATTTTATTTTTTGAGTTCTTTCTTGTTTTAGCTCAACCTTCTCGAAACGTATTAATCCTCTATAGCGACGACCAAAGCTATAACACTATCAGGAGCCTGGGCAATAAAGAGATTTACACCCCCAACCTGGATCGACTCGCCAGTGAAGGGTTGGTATTTACCCAGGCTCATGTCATGGGTGGACACCAGGGGGCGGTATGTATACCCAGCAGGGTGATGATGCTGACGGGCAGATATGTCAACAGATTGCCGCAAGATGGTGCGGTCATTCCGGATAGTATCATCAGCCTTCCGGAAGTTTTAAGAAATAAAGGGTATACCACCTTCCATACCGGTAAATGGCATAGTGACAAGGCCTCACATAACCGGTTGTTTAGCGCCGGTGAATCTATATTTTTCGGAGGTATGCATTATCCTGGGGATGGAGGGCAGATTCATCCGAAAGTTTTTCACTATGATACCAGCGGGCTTTATCCTAACTCTGCTTCCAGGCTCAGTGATACATTTAGCAGCGAATTGTATGCCCATTCGGCTATTGAATTTCTAAATAGTCCCCTATCTAAGACCACTCCGTTTTATTGTTATGTAGCTTTTACTTCTCCCCATGATCCGCGCACTCCTCCGGCTTATTATGCTTCGATGTACGATCCGGAAAAAATCAGTTTACCGCCGAATTTTTTGAATCAGCATCCTTTTGACAATGGGGATTTGAAGGTCCGGGACGAATTGCTTTTACCATTACCGAGGACTCGGGAGGCCATCAAAAAAGAAATCACTTTGTATTATGGTATGGTCAGTGAAATGGATGCGCAGGTCGGCAGGATACTGGCTGCTTTGGAAAAAAATGGTTTGAAAAACAATACCCTCGTCGTATTTGCCGGAGACAATGGGTTAGCCGTTGGACAACATGGCCTACTCGGCAAACAAAATTTATATGAACATAGTATTCGAGTACCTATGATCATCTCCGGGCCCGGTATACCCAAACAGGAAAAAAACAACAGTTTTGTTTACCTCAGCGATATCAGCCCCACTTTATACGATTACCTGGGCATCCCTCAACCGTCTACTATAGAGGCCAAAAGCCTGATGCCGGTAATCAACAAATCATCCAAAGCAGTTCGAAATTCAATCTATAATGTATACGGACACTGGAGCAGGAGCCTTAAAACACCGGATGGTTTTAAACTAATCCTGTATGACGTGGATGGTATTCAAACCGCTCAATTGTTTAATCTTCATCGTGACCCCTGGGAAAAAAATAACCTGGCGGCAAGACCAAAGTTTGCTGCTAAAATTCTCGAACTTCGCGCCCGGTTGAAAAAAGAAATGTCCGATGCACACGATGATTTAAATATCGATTTACCCTTCTGGGGAAGGAACAAAGATCAAAAAAGCAGAGGCAGTTAATCATCAATCGAATTAATCGAAACGTTTATTTTTACATAAAAAAATGCCTCTAAACCATCCTCTTAAATGCCTCTTACTACTCTGCCTACCATTCACGGGTTATAATCAAGAGTCCATCTCGCCAATGCCAGACTCCATAAGGAAGCTAAATTTGATTCAATCCGGAGCTGACCTGATCCAGGTTTCGAAACAATTTGTTTTTACGGAGGGACCCGCTGTGGATAAACAAGGGAACATTTTTTTTACCGACCAACCTAATAACAAAATCTGGAAATACGATATAAACGGCAAATTAACGGTCTTTATGGACAAGACCGGACGGTCAAATGGATTGTATATGGATAAAAAGACCCGTCCAAAAGGGTCTTCCTGGCAGGGAAATATCCTGGCTTGTGCAGATGAAAAAAATGAACTCTGGTCTATCGATCCGGAAGGTAAGATCAGGGTATTGTTGACGGGATTTGAAGGAAAAAAATTCAATGGACCCAACGATTTGTGGCAGGATCGCAAAGGAGGTATTTATTTTACCGATCCGTATTATCAAAGGGACTATTTGGAAAGGAAAAAACCAGAGATGGAACGACAAAATGTTTATTATCTGCCTAAAAACAGATCAGAAGCAAGAGTAGTCGATGCGGACCTGATGCAACCCAATGGTATCGTCGGCAGTCGGGATGGCAAAAAACTGTATGTGGCGGATATCAGGGCAAACAAAACCTATATATACCAAATCAATAAAGATGGCAGCTTGTCAAACCGGAAATTATTTGTCACCCAGGGTTCCGATGGGATGACCCTGGACAAAAAAGGCAATTTATATCTGACCGGCAGAGGCGTTATTATTTATAATCCTTCCGGAGAAAAAATCGGGACCATACCGGTGCCTTCCCGCTGGGTAGGTAATCTATGTTTTGGAGGTAAAAACCGTACTACCCTGTTTATCACCGCTTCAGAATCGGTATATACCCTGGAAATGAAAGTAAAAGGAGTGGAATAAACCAATAATAATGTGGAATAAGAATAAATTATCTGAATAGAAATTTTACAAAAGGACATTGACGATTTAATTCTCCTCGCTGCGATTATTCAGAAGATGGATAACCTGACAGAAGATTATTAGATATTTATCAGCAGGCGTAAAGAACTATCCTGGAAAATAATGGATTGACTGTGGCCATTGCCAACAACCATATCGCCGCTAACGCCGCTATCGCCGCTATCGCTGCATGATCCCTACATTTAAAACCAGACCCATACCCAAATCAATATTATCTCCCGTTCCGTTATACAAGGCAACCCGTATCCTGTTTGGTCCTGAAACATAGGTAGTCATCATGATACCCTGAAGATCTACGGCAAGAGACCCCACAATGATGTCTCCGAAATCGATACCTTCTAATTCTATGGGGGGAGATACCCAGGTGCTGAGATAATCAACTTCACCCGGATCCAGATTTACACCAACGGCGTTAAAAACGCCTGAAATCCTGGATGATATAATGACGGAATCAGCAGTAAATACTACCGAGATACCTTCTCCCCCGGTCAATACTTTTAATTTAGGAAGAGAATCAGTAACGCCTACCAGAATTTGCCCATCTTTGGCACTGTCAAGTGATTGTATTGCACCGGTACTATCAACCACCAAAAAGGAATTTGGAATAAGTGAACCAGTACCGGTACCTCCATTCGCAACCGGTAAGACACCGGTCACCTTGGAAGTCAGATCAATGGTCGAATCTGCAATATCCTCATTTAAGAGGGTTCCGTTTAATATCGTACGGGAATCTACGGCCCCGGCACTGATGTCCTGATTGCGAATGGTCGAATCCAATAACGTTCTGGTATCTACTGCGCCTACGCTAATGTCCTGATTGCGAATGGTCGAATCCAATAA
>JAWXBI010000084.1:0-17841 GCA_034439915.1 Saprospiraceae bacterium
AATGAGGAATGAACAATGAACAATGAACAATCCTTACCTTTGGTACACCAATTTTTCGAAATGGTCACCAGAAAAAGGTGGTAAAGAGGTTTTCCTCACCAGGGTCATCACCCGGAACATTATTAAACAAACACCCTATTAAACCAATAATTTTGTAAAAATGCGATCCTTAAAATTATCCGAAGCATTCATTAACTGCTTGGTCAATCTACCCGAAAATGGAATGGGTTATCAGATATTCAAGGTCATTTTAAAAAGTAGTCAAATCTTACTTCATCATAAGGTTTTGAATTTCTGAACTGCAAATGTTGGAGGAAAATGAAAACTCTTTGTAAAAGACATCGATTAAATAGAATTGAAAAACCTAAATTAGATATGTTTAAAATCAAGCATTAACAAATAAAATTCACCCTTAAAGAATTGAGATTAATTCTGCCTATCTATTTTATAGTTCTTACGGCCCTATCCGCGCAAAGCGATCAGCGTATAGGACAATGGAAGTCTTATATGTCCCACTCTACCGGTAATTTTGTTACCCAGAGCCCTCAGCATATATATTTTGGTACCAATGGCGGCTTGGTGGCGATTGACAAATCCAATGAAGAAGTCAAATTCATTACCCGTGTCGAAGGTTTGTCCGGTCTTGCTGTCCAATCGATGACCTGGGATTTTAAACACAACCAACTCCTTATCGCTTATACCAATTCCAACCTGGATCTCTATAACCCGGAAACTGGTGTGGTGATCAATTTCCCGGATATTATGCGCAATACCCGGATCCTTGGTGACCGCTTTATTTACCGGATGTATATGCCGGAAGGTTCGGACTTTGCCTACCTGGCTTGCGGATTTGGCATTACAGAACTGGATCTGAAGAAAAAAGAATTTGGCTTTACGACATTTACCGGTATTCCGGTTTACGAAGTATCCTTGTTTAAGAACAAACTCTATGCCGCGACAGAATCGGGGGTTTATCAAATCAACTACGATAAAACCAAAGTCAACCCTAGTGATTTTGGCCAATGGTCACCAGTTCCGGTATTTGGAACTTCCCCCTTTACCGCTATTTCAAATTTTAATGGCAATATCTACCTCGGGTCTGGTGAACACGTGTGGAGTTGGGATGGGGTGGGTAATCCATCCATTGTGATTAATGATCCCGGATACAGTGTTCAATACCTCAGTCCGGGTGCCAACCAATTATTAGCCGGATACCAATGCCGAAATAACTGTGATGGGGCCTTGTTTAGCCTGGATAAACAAAACAATGTGATTAACCTGGATGCATCCTGCGTGCCGAGGCCACTTTATGGTATAATCGATGACCAAGGCCGGGGCTGGTTTGCCGATCGGTTTCAGGCGTTTCGATCTAATACCTCTTTGACCCAGTCTTGCACTTTTAAGTATTTTAATACTCCACTTACGCCCAATTCTACGGATATAGCCCTGGCCGGAAATCGTATCTATGTCGCCGCTGGTGGGATCGATGCCTCTTATAGTTATCTATTCAGAGGGGATGGATTTTTTTCCTATGCGGATGGAATCTGGCGTTCTTACCACCGTGGAAATAATGAGGTGATTCGAAATGCGGATCTGGTCGATATGTATAAAATGGCATCTGATCCGGTATCCAATAAGCTCTATGTAGGTACCTATTGGGGTGGATTAATGCAGTGTGATATGACGGATGCGACCAAGCCGTTAATCAAAATCTTTGACAAAACCAATAGTAGCCTGCAAGGGACACAGGGGGATGTCGCCAGAACAAGGATAGGCGGATTGACATTCGACCGGAATGGTAACCTTTGGATGTCAAATTACCTGGCCGAACGGCCCATATCGGTTATGAAAACAGATGGCACCTGGAAAAGCTTTTCAGTTCCTACCGGCTCCAATCTTTTAGCCTGTGCGACTGATTCATCGGGCTATTTGTGGTTTTCAGTTATAGGTCAGGGACTGATTGTTTATGATCCCGGAGAAAACATTGACCTGACCACAGATGACCGGATCAGGGTTTTTAACAACAGCAACAGCGTCATGGAAAGTAATGTAATCAATTCCCTGGCGTCCGATTCCGATGGCAGTACCTGGGTGGGAACCAACAACGGGGTTTATGTCTTTGAATGCGGAGAATCTGTGTTTGAACCCGATTGTAAAGGATCAAAACGTATCGTCATCCAACAAGGCCTGGGCTCAAATCTACTCAACGGTGAAGATGTACAGGCGATCGCTATTGATGGAGCCAATCGCAAATGGTTTGGCAGCCGCAATGGCATTTTTGTGCAGTCTTCTGCCGGAGACCAACAGATCGCCAGGTATACCATAGAAAATTCCCCTTTATTTGACAACCTGATTACCGTTTTGCGTTATGACCCGCTCACGGGTATTATGTATGTAGGGACAGGTAGCGGTATTCAGTCGTTACGCACAGATGCCACAGCAGGCAGCAGGTCAAATACATTCAGTGAAATCTATGCTTTCCCCAATCCGGTAAGGCCTGAATACAGTGGACCAATAACTGTACTAGGCATCCGAAGGAACTCCAATATCAAAGTCACCGATTTTAACGGACAGGTGGTGCATCAGGGAAAATCCAATGGGGGCACTTATGTATGGAATGGTCTGGACCTAGCCGGCTCCAGAATAGTCAGTGGGGTCTATTTTGTGCTGATCAGTGCCGGGGATGGTTTTGAAAAACCCGACACCAAAATAGTTAAGATTGCCGTAATTAAATAATAACCTAAAAACCGTCTGCTATGCAGGCAATGAATGGTGTATTCAGATTATTGAATGCATTTTCTTTAATGTAATCGAAGCAGCTGTCCGAAGATAAAATAGAATGATTCATTAACCGGGAGGGTTTGATTAGAAAAAAATCTTTAAAGCGGGTGTTGAAATTCAAAAATAATTTTATTTCAACGGTGAATAAAGGGTTAAGCTTATGGTAAGGCATGATTGTGCTTAAGGGCACTAGTGATCATAGTCACTATTTCAACTTCAGAAACTGTTGAATTCTTAATGGAATTTAAAATGAAATCTTTAAACCCAATTTTTGCAGTCGCTAAAAATTGCACTTCGTGCCGACGATAATTTGGTTTTCCAAATTATGTCGGGTGCCGCTGACGCTGATGATGCGAAGCATATCGGAGCCGAAAACCTCAGCTCGACCTTAAGCGTCGCTCAGTTAAACCCTGACAAAACTGCAAAAGCAGTTTTCGTCAGCTCATGACGCTTTGGTCAGCGTCCGCCGTTTTAGGGCTGATATGCTTCGCATCATCAGACCCAAAGGGCAGCCTTCGGACAGATTTTGCAGTCCACTGCAAAATCTGGGTTAAACCGGGCAGGATCAATTAAACAAAAACCACCTCTAAAACTGCACCGTTAAGTTCACGGTATCCTGCATGCCTTTACAATTAACAATGATACCGGTAAGTCCAACTCCGCCGCTGCTCAAAGTCCTGCCATCCGGACAATGTATAGAGCTGCCGAGGTCTTCCACTGCTATTCTCAAATCCTTAAGACAACAGGTAGTCAGGTCCACACATTGCGATTGTGATTTGAGTATCCCATCAATGGCTATAACCATACTATCACTATTCATACAAGTCAGTCCAAACCCACCCTGGATATAAATACATTGCACACCACTTTCCGGATCGTTAGCAGCCAGGTATACGGTAGTGGTCACGGAATCTGCGGCCGTGGAATTTACAATGGTGGTGCCGCCAGGGACTATGCTGATGGTACTGGTGACGGTACCGTTTGAATGGCTCACCGTCTGGCTCATCTCCCAGTGAAAAGCAGGTGGGCTTGGGTCAACTGCAGGCACTTTTACCAGTTTAGGATCATCACAGGAATTACAGGGCTTGCACCCCCAAACCAATACAGCAAGCACCCCCAGGAGCAAAAAAAACTTCTGTTGTGTGCAGCGTTCAATTGACATTACCATATTATTGAAAATTAATTTTACAGATTTAATCCGGTGACCGTTGATCATCACTTCGAAAACTCCGTCAGTCCTTTGGCTACAGTTTTTGTTCATTCTATGACTGCGTATCAATCAGCGTTTAGCAACCCTGGATAGTGCATTTTCTGGCGAGCGTAGTGAATGTCAATAAGCGATTACAATTTGGCAGAAAGTCTCTATTAAACGCAACCAGATTTACTTGAAGTGTCTTTTAGCCCCGGAATGTCGGATTCTTTCCAGGAATTTTTTTATGGCTTGGAAACTCATCTATTATTATTTACAAGCGGTATGGGTAACCATATCTTCCTGATTTTCATTACGCTGTTTGATCAACAAACATAAGCGGGTAAAGACTTCCCGGTTGAAATGGTTTGTCTGATTCGTTTGGAGCATAACCAGACTTCCGGTATGACTTATTTTTTTTTAACCTGAGCAGTCAAAACCCGTCGGGAGTGCCTGCACTAAAAAATCCGGCAAGTCCTGAAAAACCTATTTTTTTAGGAGCTGTCTTTTTTGCCCAAGTGCTGAATTCAATTATTTTTTCCTGTTTGGCATAAAACCCTGGACGTATTGCTGAACCAAACAGCAGTAAAGGAATAATCAGCTTTTTCATAGACTTTTATTTACCATTTATAAATTGGTAAGGATGCAAATTGATATCCATTACCAAAATGTAGGATGCATTCCAGACCGCATAGATGGCTTCAAATAAAGATCGGTGTGACTGAAGGAGGATATAGCAAGGAATTTATAAATGTCCTGGAAAAGGGGGCAGGATAACTTTAGATTCAAAACTGGATAGGCTAATTAGTCAAACCCGGATATCTTTTTATTCAGTGCTTTCTAAAGTTAACCCTAAAAAAAAATTCCGGTATATACCTATTTAAAAAATTGCAGCCTGGTTTATTATCCTGAATTACTTTTAATAGCTTTTTTTTGTGAATAAAGTATCCCCTTACATTTTGTCCCCAACAATAACTTGCGGCAAACCTCGTTTCAGCATCCGTATAATTTAATATCCTGTCTGTCTAATAAAAAGAGATCCTGGTTACTATCTGGTATCAAACCCAACAAAGTCGGCCCGAAGCACTTAATTTTGCAGAATTCATGAAATCAAGTTTAATCTACCCAATCATTTTAGTGTCCCTGGCACTATTGCTTGTAGTCCGATGTACCAAAAAAGAAGGTGAACAAAATGCCGCAGGAGGGACTGCCACACCCAATACACCCCCTGGGGCACAGGGAGGGGCTCAGGGCAGACCCGGAGGCAATGCCCCAGTTTATCTTGCTATACTCGCCAAAGGTTATGCCATCAGCCGCGAAATTCAGTCTCCCGGGAGCATTCAGGCAGAGGAAAGGACAGACCTCCAGGCTGAAATTTCCGGGAGGATCACAGGAATTTATTTTAAAGAAGGCAGTTTTGTACAAAGAGGCACGCTGTTGGTCAAACTCAATGATGCTGACCTGATCGCTCAAAGGTCTAAAATGGAGGTCCAGCTCAAAATTGCAGAAGCCAGTGAAAAAAGACAGTCTGAATTGTTGGCAGTAAATGGGACCAGTCAGCAGGAATATGACCTGGCCACCCTCCAGGTAAGCAATATCAAAGCCGATATGGATCTCAATTCCGTTAACTTAACGAAAACTGAAATCCGGGCCCCTTTTGCGGGCAGATTGGGGTTGAGGAACATCAGTCTTGGCGCCTATGTAACCCCACAAATTATTTTGACCAATATAGCCCAGGTCAATACCCTGAAAATTGAATTTAATGTAATCGAAAAATATACCAGTGAATTAAAATTGGGTAAAATTGTGCGGTTCAGGACCGATGTATCCCAAAAGGTATATGATGCGAAAATAATTGCTTTTGAAAATGCCCTGACCAACGATACCAGACAATTGAGGATAAGGGCACAGGTGATCAGGCCAGATCCCACGCTAACTCCAGGGAGCTTTATTTCCGTTAGTTTTGGAGTAGGCTCGTCAGCTCCGGCAATCATGGTACCTTCGCAGTCCATTATACCGCAGGCACGTGACAAAAAAGTGATTTTATATAAAAATGGTGCCGCGGTGTTTTCAACGGTGGTCACGGGTTACCGGGATTCTTCCCGGGTCGAGGTGGTGCAGGGCTTACAACCCGGAGACACCATACTGACTACCGGACTCCTCTCTATAAGGCCGGGTGCAAAGATTTTAGTCCAGGTAACAGAGTAATGATGCCAGTTCTTCTAATCCAGATATGAAACCAGATTTTAAAAATCTTAATCCCGTCCAATGAATATTTCAGAAGTCAGCCTGAGAAGGCCCGTATTCGCCATAGTCATCAATCTAGTCATTCTGTTGTTTGGTGTTATCGGCTTCAAATTCTTAGGTGTCCGGGAATACCCTGCTATTGACCCGCCTTTTATCAGCGTGAGATGCTCCTACCCCGGTGCCAATGCTGACATCATTGAATCTCAGATAACAGAACCTTTAGAAAAAGCGATCAACAGCGTACCCGGTATACGGAATGTAACTTCAAGCAGCTCGCAAGGGAACTGCAATATTAATGTTGAATTTGACCTGGGGGTAAACCTGGAAGAAGCTGCCAATGATGTGAGGGATAAAGTCTCTCAGGCAGCTCGCAGCCTGCCCTCTGATCTGGACGGCCCTCCGGTGGTATCCAAAGCCGATGCAAGTAGCGATCCTATATTGAGTATGTTGGTTCAAAGCCCCAACCGCAACCAATTGGAGATTACTGAATTTGCCAATAATATATTGGTCGAACGCCTGCAAACTATACCCGGGGTGAGCAGTATTATGATATGGGGAGAAAAAAGATATGCTATGAGGATCTGGCTTGATCCGGGAAAAATGAATGCATTCGGAGTAACTGCAAAAGATATACAACTTGCCCTGCAGCGCGAAAGTGTTGAAATTCCAAGTGGCAAGGTCTCCGGGGATGCTGTAGAATTAAGTGTACGCACCTTTGGTCGTTTGAATACCGAAGAGGAATTTAATAGTGTCATCATCCGATCCAATGAAACAGGTATCTTGAGGTTAGGTGATGTGGCAGAGGCTATACTTGGACCAGAAAATGAAGAATCGGTGTTCAGGGAAAGTAATGTACCTATGATCTCACTGGCTCTTATCCCGCAACCCGGCAGCAATTATGTTGCGATATCAGATGAATTTTACCGCAGGCTGGACCAGATTAAAAAAGATGTACCCGATGATATTACGGTTGGGGTTTCCATGGACAGCACCAGGTTTATTAAAAAATCGTTAGTTGAAGTCCAGGAGACCCTGTTATTATCGCTGGGATTGGTCATCGCGATTATATTCTTCTTCTTCCGGAGCTGGGGCATAGCTTTGAGGCCACTTTTGGACATACCGGTGTCCCTCATTGGCGCGTTTTTTATTATGTACCTATGCGGATTTACGATCAATGTACTCACGTTGTTGGCCATTGTATTAGCAACCGGACTGGTCGTCGATGATGGTATAGTAGTTACTGAAAATATTTATAAAAAGATTGAGTCTGGTATGAATAAATACCAGGCTGCGAGAGAAGGGTCTAAAGAAAT
This sequence comes from Saprospiraceae bacterium, assembly GCA_034439915.1. Lineage (GTDB taxonomy): Bacteria > Bacteroidota > Bacteroidia > Chitinophagales > Saprospiraceae > JADJLQ01. The sequence goes on from JAWXBI010000084.1 coordinate 7,531, forward strand.
CTTTTTTGCGGTACTTGCTACTTCAATTACACTGGCCGTAGTATTTTTACCGATCATATTCCTGCAGGGCTTTGTAGGAAGGCTATTCAGGGAATTCGGGATCGTGGTGGCCGGTGCGGTATTGATCTCTTGTTTGGTGTCCCTCACCCTTACACCTGTCCTCAATGTCAAAATGGCCACGTCAGCACATCATTCCTGGTTGTATCGGAAGACGGAACCTTTTTTCAGGGCTATGGAAGACGGATATAAATGGTCTTTGCAGGGGTTTCTTAAAGTCAGGTGGCTGGCTTTTGCCATCATATTGGCCTGCGGTGCTATGATTTATTTTATCGGTAATAAAATTCCAACCGAATTAGCCCCAATGGAAGATCGCAGTGAATTCCGGTTTCAGGTGACGGCCCCCGAAGGCACTTCGTATGATGCCATGGATCGCAATATCGAGCAGATCACAGAGTTTATCATGGCTAATGTACCCGAAAAAAAGACGGTAATGAGTATGACAGCCCCGGGATTCACAGGCGCCGGGTCGGTCAATAGTGGTTTTGTCCGGATAGTCTTAACCGACCCAAAAGAAAGAAAAAGATCACAACAACAAATTGTAACTGCCCTCAGTAAAGAAATGTACAGGTTTACTGATGTGCGTATGTTTCCCAATCAGTCACAAACCATACAGGTTGGGCGGCGCGGAGGCTCACAGCCGGTTCAGTTTGTTATCCAGAATAATGACTTTGAGAAAATTAAATATGCCCTGCCTTTGTTTTTGGCTGAAATTCAAAAGAGCGAGGTTTTACAAAATGGCGATGCCGATCTGAAGTTTAACAAACCTGAATTGCGTATACAAATAGACCGGCTCAAAGCCAGTGAACTGGGAGTAAGCATTGGAGATTTGTCGGAAGCTTTACAATTGGCGTTGAGTAACCGCAGGCTGGGATATTTTATAAAGGATGGTAAACAGTATCAGGTCATCGGCCAGGTCATCCGCAGCGAAAGAGATGATCCCAACGACCTTAAAAACTTTTATGTTCGCAGTAACAGGGGTATTCCCTTTTCGTTAGACAACCTGGTGACGATGACGGAGGAAGTCACCCCACCTACCTTATACCATTTTAACAGGATGAAATCCGCTACGATTAGTGCAAGTCTGGCTCCAGGCAAAGCTACCGGTGACGGAATCGAAGAAATGGAAGCCATTGCTAAAAGATTATTAGACCCCACCTTCACCACAGCCCTTTCGGGTACAGCCCGGGATCTGGCCGAGAGTAAAGGGAACAGCGGGTTTGCATTTATACTGGCTTTGATCCTGATTTTTCTGGTGCTGGCTGCTCAGTTTGAAAGTTTTATTGACCCATTGATCATCATGATTACCGTACCCTTGGCTATAGCCGGTGCTTTATTGAGTTTATATTTTTTCGATCAAACCCTGAATATATTTTCACAGATCGGCATGATTATGCTGATCGGACTGGTTACCAAAAATGGAATCCTAATAGTAGATTTTGCCAACAAACAACAATTGACCGGTGTCACTAAAAAGGAAGCTGCTGTATCCGCTTCCGTCTCCAGATTGAGGCCCATTCTGATGACCAGTCTGGCGATGGCTTTGGGTGCCTTACCCCTGGCTTTGTCCCTGGGAGCTGCCTCTACTTCGCGTATTCCACTAGGTATAGTTATAGTCGGTGGGGTCATGTTTTCACTGGTCCTCACGTTATATGTTATTCCTGCTATTTATTCGTATTGGAGCACCAAAAAAACCGGCCTTCGCATTGAACTTCAATGAGCTGTTCACACGATGGATATACCGGTAGTACCCATTAATATTTCTATCCTTCCTTTGTAAAAACAAGTATGAAACTGACATTGTTTTTTTGCATGATGGTATTCCTGGCCGAGTCACAGGAAATTCTCAAACTGGATGATGCCATTGATCTTGCCCTGCAGCAAAATCCCAATATCCTTATTTCTTCCAACGAAAAAGAAATAGCCCGGGTCTCCAATAACTGGTATGCAGCCGGCAGGATACCCACCGTGGCCGCCAACAGCTTTTTTAATAATTCGGTCACCAACCTCAATCAAAAATTGAATAATGGGACCAACATTGAAAGAAACGGGGTACTGAACAGCACTTTCAATGTCAATGGGCAATTTAGTTACCGTTTGTATGGGGGCAAAAGAATATTTATCGTAAAAAAAAGGCTGGAACTGCAAGAAGCGCAGACCGATGAATCACTTAAACAGGATATCAATCAAACCGTTTTTGATGTCATCAACCGGTATATTAATATTATCCGTTTGGTCAGACAGCGCGATGCCATCCGGGAGACGATTTCATTTTTTGAAGAACGCAGTAAACTCTCCCAGGTGCGTTTTGAAATCGGTACAGCAGGTAAAAATGATTATCTGCAATCCCAGGTAGACTTAAATGTGCAACGCACTTCGGAATTGAATATCCTCAACAATATTGAATTGGCCAAAATGGAACTTAACCGCACCATGGCGCGCGACCCCTTTATTGATTTTGAAGTCGAGGACATACCTGCTCCGGATTATTTACCCACCCGGGAAGAAATGGTCGCTGCCATTGATTCTATCAATCCCGAAGTCACCTTTCTTCGTTTTAATCAAAAAATCCTGGAGCAATTGAGATTGGAAATTTTGGCCCAGCAAAAACCCAGCATTTTTGGAAATGCCTCTGCCACGTTCAACCGAAACAACAATACGGCAGGGTTTAACCTATTTACTCAAACGTATGGGCCGCAATTGGGATTGAGCCTTTCCGTTCCGTTATTTACCCGACCGATTGTAAGACAACAAATACGGATCAATGAACTTCAATACCGCAACCAGGACCTGCAGATTGAAAATGTCAAACAATCCCTAACCGTCCTGGCTGCGAATGCCTACCAGAATTATGAAAATGCCAAACAACAAATCGAACTTGAACAAAACAACCTAATCCTCATTCGGGAACACAATGCGATTTCGATGGAGCGTTTCCGCAAAGCGAGCATCACCACAGTAGAATTGCGCCAGGCACAGTTAAATCTGGTCGATGCACAAAACCGCATCATTAACTCGAGATTTATCCTCAAACAAAGTGAAGCTCAATTGCTTTATGTGATGGGTAAACTGGTCAACGAATAACAGCAACATGCTCGTCACCCGGAGCTATCCATCCATCATTCCGGACTGCCAATTTAAACTCATTTTGTCATCACTGGATTCTAAAAAATTTGAACTTCAGCCGTTTATTTCTGACTAATTTCGCGTCATGAATTTATTTGATGTTTATCCCCTATACGAAATCGAACCGGTCCGGGGCAGGGGCTGTTATGTGTACGATCACAAAGGGGTTGAATACCTCGATTTTTATGGAGGTCATGCCGTGATTTCCATCGGTCATTCCCATCCTCATTACATTCAACGAATTACCCGCCAAATCCAAAAACTGGGATTCTATTCTAACAGTATCATCAATTCATTGCAAAAAGAACTGGCCGATAAGCTGGGCAAAATAAGTAATTGTAATGAGTATCAATTGTTTCTGGTCAATAGTGGTGCAGAAGCCAATGAAAATGCAATCAAGCTGGCCTCTTTTCACAACGGCAGGAAAAAAATAATATCCTTTAAGAAAAGTTTTCATGGCCGCACTTCGGCCGCTTGCAATGTGACCGATGACCCCAAAATCAAATCGGAGATCAACAAAACATTTGAAGTAGGTTTTTGTGATCTGAATGATCTGGCTGAAGTGGAGAAATTATTATCTACCAAAGAATATGCCGGGGTCATCCTGGAGGGCATTCAGGGGATCGGTGGAATTCATCTCCCGGAGACTCCATTTCTATTGGGCCTTCAACAATTGTGCAGACAAACGGATACCCTGCTTATCCTGGATGAAATTCAGAGTGGATATGGCCGCAGTGGAAAATTCTTTGCATTTCAATACCACGAAGGGGTTAAACCGGATATTATTACGATGGCTAAAGGCATGGGAAATGGATTTCCCATCGGCGGCGTACTCATACGACCCGACATTAAACCTAAACACGGAATGTTGGGTACCACTTTTGGCGGAAACCACCTGGCCTGCGCGGCCGCCCTGGCTGTACTGGAAGTCATGGAAGAGGATCAATTGATCCCGAACGCTGCACTGGCAGGGGATTATTTGATGAGCGAGTTGAGTGCTCTCCCGGAGGTGAAAGAAGTGAGGGGGCGGGGATTGATGATCGGTGCTGAGTTTGAAAACCCCATTGCCGATTTAAGAAAACAGCTGGTCTTTAAGGAAAAAGTGTTTACCGGCTCTTCAGCAGACCCCTATGTATTGAGGTTATTACCACCTTTGAGTATTCAAATCAATCAGATTGATCAGTTGATTGAAAAAATGCGTTCAGTCCTGCGTTCGGTTTCGGATAAAACACCCGGTTATCGCCCGATAAGCAGGGTATCTTGACCTTTTTCTGCATTTTAATAAGTTGGCTGCGATGAATCATTTTATTTCCCTTCAGGATGTAGAAGACAAACAAGCCTTGCTTCGCCAGGCTTTATCCTTCATTGAAGTTCCCTGGCAAAATGAATCCAGGGGATTTCATAAAACCCTGGGGATGTTGTTTTTTAATCCAAGTTTACGCACCCGGTTGAGCACCCAGCAGGCAGCCTATCAGTTGGGAATGAAAGTCATCAGTATGAATGCTGATCAGGGTTGGAAAATAGAGTTTGAAGATGGGGTTATAATGAATGCGGACAAGGCCGAGCACGTGCGGGAAGCGGCAGCAGTGATGAGCCAGCTGGTGGATATGATTGCCATCCGTTCCTTTCCCGGACTGATAGACCGGGACAAGGATTATCGAGAAGAGGTGATGACCCAGTTTGTAAAATTTGCAACCGTACCTATTATTAATCTTGAGTCTTCCACCCTGCACCCCCTGCAATCCTTTGCCGATATCATCACGATAGAACAATACCGTAAAGCATCCCCGCATCAGACCAAGGTCGTATTGACCTGGGCTCCCCATATCAGGGCTTTGCCTCAAGCGGTATCGAACAGTTTTGCCCAATGGGCTCTTGGTTATGAGTATGATCTGGTGATTGCGCATCCGGAAGGGTATCGATTGAATGAAAGCTTTACCCGGGGCGCCCGGATTGAATACGATCAGCGGGTTGCCTTTGAAGGGGCTGATTTTATTTATGCCAAAAACTGGAGCTCCTACGAAGACTATGGAAAAGTCCTGAGCGCGGATCCGGATTGGATGATTACTAAAGAGAAAATGGCACTGACCAATCAGGGTAAAATTATGCATTGTCTGCCCACCCGTCGAAATCTTGAAATTGCTGACGAAGTCCTGGATAGCCCCAATTCACTGGTGGTCAAACAAGCTAAAAACAGGATCTTTGCAGCCCAGGCAGTTTTAAATGAGTTACTGGTTAAATAAACTGTTATCCCCCCACGACCATGAGCACTGCCCGATCCAACAATTGGTGCTTTTCATCTAACGTTAAATCTATCGGGAGCTGAGCAAGGCCGATCAAACGGCGCAGGATCTCCACGCCGCAGTATTGGAAACATAATTGGAGCGAAAAACCCTCCGGAGCCTTGTAGGATTTTAAAAAGAAATGGACTTTTTCATCGCTTTGGTGGGCCATATATTGATGGGCCATAATCACCCCGATATCAAACTCTGCCGGTCCGATAAAACTGAACTCCGGGTCGATCACCTTAAATCCGGAAGTTGCATGTAACCATCCACCAGGGTAAAAATCGCCATGCAATAAATGGTCTCCCTGCATTAGATATTGGTCTCTGAGTACCTGTATGTGTTCTCTCAAATTTTCATCCTGTCTGTAGAGTTGGGCAAGATTTTGCAACCCAGTTTGTATCTGGTCCAGATCAAATCCATGATCATTCTGAAAAGGGTAATCAAATAAATGAACGGCATTCAGTCTACGCAATTCCAGGTTATCCGGATAATGGCCCGGTACAGGAAGTTGATGCAAAATGGAAAGGAAATGATAAGCCTGTTGATTTAATTCTGCCGGCCATCCGGTTGATCTCTGATATAAATAAGTATAATCGGAGCTTTCACCCAGGTCTTCAATAGCCAGCAAATGATGTTTCGGGTCATACCCTATCAATCGGGGCATAAAACCTGAAAGTACAGGATACTGATTGATGGTTTGATAAAATGCATATTCAACCGCAATCCTGTCCACCGGGGCTGCAATCGCCGGATATTTATTTACATAGGATCTGGACTGTTTCAAAATGATACGTTCGTCATTATCCGTTTGAATACGCAAAACGACGTTCATATTACCTTCACCCGCTTTACTAATATGGATGACCCTGCCCCTGACCCCCCATCCGGGATTATTGGTTAATAAGGACTGAATCTGATTTAAAGAGGTCTGCAGAGAGATTTCAAAGCTCCCCATGATTTCAGGAACTTAAAATTTTCAGTTCCACTCTTTGGTTCCGGGCCCTTCCCTCCCGGGTTGCATTGGTATCAATGGGTTTTCTTCGGCCGTAACCTACAAAGGTCATTCTTTCTTTTGGAATTCCTTTTTGCATCAGGTATTCTGCTACAGCCTTGGCCCTTAAAGCGGAAAGACTATCACAAAAATCATCTTTTGGCAAACCGTTGGTGTGGCCGCCAATTTCCACCACCAGGGTTTCGTTTTCCGTTAAAAATTTGAAAAGATCATCCAGTGCGGTATAACTATTAGGCGGGATCGAATCACTGTTGGCTTTAAAATAGAGGTTATTAATTTTTATTATTTCGCCAACCTTAGGTTTAGGCGCCTGGGCAATCACGGGCCCAGGGGGTTTTGCACTATCCTTTGGTGGCTGCTGGGGCTTAGGTTTGACAGCCACTACCGGGGGTTTCGGTGGTTCTACCGGTTGAGAACAAGGCACCAATTGAAGGCTTGAAGCATGGTCCAGCAAAATATTCCCATTGTATGGAAACAAAACCGGTGTCCTAAAAAATGCTTCAAACATGATGTAATTATAATTCGACTTAGGTTTTAGGCGAAAGTCATACCGCTTCCATTCAAAATTATCTACCGGAGGGCTTTCTGCCAGCAATTCAGAACGGCCGCAGGATATATTGCCTGCCCAGATCCTCAGAACTGCAGGAATATTAAAATTGAAAATAGAATCACTTTGCAATTTGATAATTCCTGCATTGGCTACATTGGTGCGGCTTTTATAGTTTTCCGAACTGGAAATATAAATACTGAAATTGTAACATTGGCCGCCCTGTAGCGGTGATTCCAGCATTTGGCTGATCCGTTCCCAGGTATCGTTGTTTCTCACTACCAGTCCGACATACGTTTTACCATTCTGTGCCGGCTTGCTTACTTCCCAGAAATTGCTCGGGTGAACATCCGGGGCTGATTCTCCGGTAAATCCACAATCCGCCCACCCCAGGGGGGGAGAACTTTGTTTGGGAACGTCTTCAAAAGAAGGATTGACCAAACGTATGGAGTCCGCCATCGGCCTGGTCTGGGCTTGGGCATAAACTGCAAAAAACATCAAAAATATACCGGTTTGGGTAAGACTCCTATTCATGTATTTTTGCAAAAATATCGGGTTTCTGGTTCAAATAAAAATATACCTTTCAATTCGTCAAAGTTAAATGGTATTTCAGGAGAAAGCATTCAAACCGGTGATATCCATCCCGGTGATCAGCAGATGGATGTCATGCGTTCCTTCATAGGTCAACACTGTTTCCAGATTCATCATATGGCGCATGATTGGATATTCATTTGTAATACCCATACCACCCAATATCTGCCTGGCCTCGCGGGCGATTGTTAACGCCATAGCGACATTATTTCGTTTGGCCATCGATATCTGGGCCGGGCTGGCTTTACCGGTATTGGCCAGGGTACCCAATCTCCAAGCCAATAATTGGGCTTTAGTGATTTCAGTGATCATTTCGGCCAACTTTTTTTGTGTCAGTTGAAACTGGCCTATGGGCTTACCAAATTGGTATCTTTCTTTAGAATAGTTCAATGCCGAATCATAACAATCCAGTGCAGCGCCGATAGCCCCCCAGGCTATACCATACCTAGCTTTGGAAAGGCAGGACAAAGGCCCTTTAAGGCCTTTAATTTCAGGAAATACCTGCGATTTAGGCACCCTGACATCTTCAAAAACCAACTCACCTGTAATAGAAGCCCGCAAAGACCATTTGCCATGAATTTCCGGTGCCGAATAACCTTTGGAATCCCTTTCCACGATCATGCCCCGCACGGTATTTGTTTCATCCTTTGCCCAAACCACGGCAAGGTCTGCTATGGGTGAATTGGTAATCCACATTTTAGCCCCATTCAATATATAATGGTCCCCGGCATCCTGGATACGGGTGAGCATCCCGGAAGGGTCTGAACCGTGATCAGGTTCAGTGAGGCCAAAACACCCGATCAATTCACCACTACCCAGTTTGGGCAGGTATTTTCTTTTTTGCTCTTCGCTGGCATACTTAAATATAGGATACATGACCAATGATCCCTGGACGGACGCCATGGAACGGACCCCGCTATCTCCGCGTTCCAGTTCCTGCATAATAACCCCATATGCGATTTCATCCATACCTCCACCTCCATACTCCATCGGCAGACTGGGACCAAAAGCCCCGATCTCCGCTAAACCTTTAAATAGATGGGTGGGACACTTTGCCTGGTCTGCATAAGACTCAATGATTGGACTGACTTCTTTTTTAACCCAATCCCGGACTACGAGGCGGGCAAGTTTATGGTCTTCGCTCAATAAGTCATCTACCTGATAATAATCGTGGTGTTGATATCGGTCCTCCTGCGAAGATGCTTTCATATTGCAAAAATAGGGAAACACCAGGATTACTCCGAAAGCAGTTTTGTATCTTGTACGAGTGATCTTCGATTATAAGCTATGGACATCAGAAACAATGCCTGATCTGGGTGTTCTGTTATTCTTGCATAAGGAAGTGTTTGCTGCATTTGAAATCGGGGATAGAAATCTTGCCTGCATGTTAGCAAAAGAATTCAACTTACCTCAGCGTGCTCCATTGGACATTCCCAAACACGCCGACTAAACAATGAATAAAGGTAAAATTGCCATAGAAGGGATGAAAATATTTGCCCACCACGGCTATTATCCTGAAGAGCGTGCCGTCGGTAAGGAATTTATCGTGGATGTTTACGTGGATCTTGATTTTAAGGATACCCTTCAGTCTGATCATATCCGGGATACCATAAACTATGAGGAAGTGATCGAAATCTGCCAGGAAGAAATGAAACAACCCTCCAAATTACTTGAACACGTCGCTATGCGAATGGTCGAAAGGATCAGCCTTCTGTCGCCTAAACAAATGCATATAAAAGTCAGGATACAAAAACCCCACCCTCTCCTTAAAATTCCTATGGAAAAATTTTATGTGGAGTATGAATCCTGGCCCTGAACCATCCAGGGTATTTAATACTTTTATAACGAACTTATATCTTCAAATAACGTTCTAAGGTTAAATTCGGTCATAATGAAAAAAATATACTTTTTGTTGTCTATGGTGTTGATGACACAATGCGCTGAACTCCAAACACTTAAATTGCCATTTCCAACTAATTTATCCGGAGAAGAGATCGGAGGAGGGTTAAAAGAAGCGCTGAACAACGGGATCAGTAAAGGGGCTGATTTACTCAGTCAGTTGGACGGTTATTATAAAAGTCCTTATAAAATATTGCTGCCTGAAGAAGCAAACCGCGTCATCAATAAATTGAAAATTGTCCCTGGTTTTAATGACCTGGAAGCAAATCTGACCTTAAGAGTCAACCGTGCTGCTGAATTGGCTGCACAAAAAGCCAAACCGATATTTGTCAAAGCCATTAAAGAAATGACCTTCCGGGATGCAGCCAACATTTTAATGGGTGCTGATACAGCCGCCACGGGTTATCTCCGAGGAACCACCTACCAACCATTATATTCCGAATTTCAACCTATCATTCTTTCTGCACTCAATGAAGTCCATGCGGCTGATTATTGGGAGACTGCAGTGACCGCCTATAACAGGCTTCCTTTGGTTAAAAAAACCAATCCCAAATTGGATGAGTATGTCGCAACAATGGCTCTGGCCGGGCTGTTTCAAATGATAGCAAAAGAAGAAATCGGGATTCGTAAAGACGTCAGTCTGCGGACCACTGATTTATTGAAAAAAGTATTTGCCAAACAGGATAGAAAATAGTGGTCAAGCGTCAACGCTTCGCTGATCAATGGTCATGGTCAACGCTTCGCTGATCAACGCTTCGCTGGACAACGCTTCGCTGGACAACGCTTCGCTG
>JAWXBI010000085.1:0-8169 GCA_034439915.1 Saprospiraceae bacterium
AACAACTCTATCCCGATCTGAAAAATTGGAAAATGTCGATGTGTGTGCCCGATTTTGATGATCAGCGATTGGTGTCCAGTGGCCTGTTGAACTGGACCTCTTTAACCCCGGGCTCTCTTTTTAATTTGGTCAACAATACGTTTTCTTCACCGGGATTCACCAGGGCCGAAAGTAACCAGTAATTAGCGCTGGCGGGGTCCAATCGTTTGACCATCATCAATTCATTTTCCCGGTAATTGGGTAAAAGGCCGGAAAGCGCAACGCCATCTTGGAGGAGCACGATCAACTCGGTCCGGACGCGAAGGTCTGTCCAGATAACCCAGTTTTCGGATTGAGTATGTTGATTTAATTCATCGGTCAGATTTTGCAGCGGTTCGGGGAAAAGAAAATTGGTGACTATTTTTTTCATCGCCTTATCCTTATAATAAATGATCTCCGTCGATGGTGCATCGGCTACCGGCTCCCGGTATTCATCCTTGTATTCCGATAATTTCATTTTTTCCAATCCGGATTTAATCTCCTTTATTTCTCCCGCGCTGAGTTGCTTGGTATAGATCCCGCTGATCTTCATGTTTTGTTTGGCAGATAATCGCATCAAACCATTCTCGAAAACCACCAGATGATACACAGGGCAAAATCCAAAACAAGGGGATTTGGACATCTCCAGCAATTTTTGCGTTTGTCCCGTGACTGAATGGATTTTTTTTGAGCAACCGCCGGCAATCAGCAGGAATATCAGGATTCTTAGCATATCACGGTATAAATAATTTGATGGTTCTTCTTTCATTATGGTAACGCAAATTAATCAGGTAAATTCCGGTAACCCAGTATTTTGTCGGGATTTCTGCGGAAAATACCGATTCCCAGGAGTTTTGATACACTGACTGGCCCAGGATATTACTGACTTGGATATAGACTGCGGCATTCGGACGGAGATTGGATTGCAGGGTTACTGATTTTTTAGTGGGATGATGATAATAGTTTATCTGGGGCAACATGATGTTTCCGGTCAAGGCATTACAATCCTCATCCGGTATGAGCAAACCAGACCGGTGGGTGGCCAGGATGTTATGCATGCGATCGACCTGACCTCTGGTAAATAAATCCATACAAAGATCATCGACAAAGTCCATGAAATTCATAAACATATTGCTGGTGCCACAGGACCGTTGTGGATACTTCGGACAATCGAAGTAAGGGGCATCTTGTAAGGGGGTATCATTTATCCCATCATCTTCTGTACATTCTCCGGAGCGGCTCCCCCACAGGTGTTGTAACCCAAGATAATGCCCTATTTCATGCACCAACGTTCTGCCGAGTAAATCCCTGGAAAAATCTAATCCAAATTGTGAAGGATCAATGACAATGCCATCCTCCTCTGCCGGATAACTTGTTCCACCAATGGTACTGCGGCCGAAGATATTTTCCATTTTACCAATCCAGACATTGATGTATCTCGAAGGATTCCATGCCGGTGAACCATTGGAAGAATGAATTAGATATTTTCCAAACGCATCTTTTGTTGAACCAATATTCTTGACATTGGTTTGGCGGCGTATTATCCCTGAATGGGGATTGCCGTTGGGATCTTTACGGGTAAGGCAAAATTGAATAGCCGGATTTGCTATCAAAGCTCTGAATTCAACCGGTACACTTTCCCGGCTTGTACGAGGATTGTTAAAGTCCAGATTTAACCGATCAATTTGTTTTAGGATTATTTCCGTAGGAATATTTTCCTCCATATCAGCCCAGACTACATGGATCACTATCGGTAAAATCGTTACTGCGCGGGACTGCAAAATATCATCCCGGCCTTTTGGCTTGACGACAACACCGGATTTGCCCTGATAATACCGGTCGACCTCACACCTCCTTTCCTGGCACCCTGTTTTAGTATAACACACACTAAAAATTAAACACAAACTGATGGTCAACAGGGTATTCTTATTTGCCGGAAAATTTAGGGACATCCAATTTCAAAGATACAGACAAAACGATTTTCTTTTGGCAAACTGGGACGACACCGGACGAGGAGCTGTTCATACAGGGACTGTTATTGTCCTTCTGTCGACCGTTCTTTCTTTCCGGTTTTCGTCGAAAAGCAGTTTACTTTGGAAGAATATTTTAGAGAACCTACTTTCCGGGATATACATTGAGCTCCATTAAACACATGACCAGATTTTCCAGGGAAATAGATGAGATTCCAATCAGGCTATCCGGATTCGATATTTTATTTGCATTAAAATTGAGCTTGCACATTCAGGACTTTAAATCTGAGTTAAATGAACTGGCCCCCCCAAGTATTTTATTATCCTATGACTACCTCAGGACTATTGAATCTTGCCCGCCGGAGGGACTCACCCCGGCATATGCTGTCTTGTTTGATGATCGTCACCAGGTCATTGGGTTTTATTATTTCCAAGTCAAGTATTTTAAAGGCCAGCAAAGTATGCGGTTTGCCGCCAACCCGGACTTATTCTGCCGCCTGCATTCCAGCCTTAAGAGTATCGTAGCGAATCTGGTGGAGTTTAATACATTGATCGGGGGAAATTTATTATTGAGCGGGCCTTATGGCTATTGTTTGGAACAATCTTACCAGGAAAAGTCGGGCCTGATTTACCAGCATATTATAGAAGAAATGCAGGGCTGGTTGAAGTCACAAGGGATAGATACCAGCATTATATTGATAAAAGATTTTTTTGAGCAGGATCTTCCCTTACAGGATAGCATTTATCACCCTTTTGAATTGGAACCTACTATGATCCTGGAGCTTAATCCGGATTGGAAAACTTTTGAAGATTATCTGGCCGACTTGCACTCCAAATACCGGATCAGGGCCAGGAGGGCAATAAAAATCGGGGCAGGTATCGAACGAAAAGAGTTAAAACTGGAAGAAATAAAATTTAACCAAAATCAGCTGTTTGGTTTGTACAAACAAACTGCCACCAATGCCGAATTTAACCTCATTGACCTGCATCCGGATTATTTTGTACAGCTGAAAAATAATTTAAAGGACCAATTTCACCTCTATACCTATTGCAAAGAAGGCAGGATTATAGCTTTTTTTACGATCATCCAGGATGGAGATTTTAACGAAGCCCATTTTTTGGGGATAGATGAGGACTTGAACAAACATTATCAACTCTATCTCAATATCCTTTTTGACCTGATACGATACTCTGTTGGACAGGGCCGAAACCAAATCCGATTTTCCCGAACTGCCCTTGAAATTAAAAGCAGCGTGGGCGCTAAGCCTCATGCCCTGACTTGTTATATAAAACACCGGAAAGTAATCAATAATACCTTTGTGCCCTATTTGTTGGATTTTCTGAATCCATCCCACGCCTGGGTGCCCCGACACCCATTTAAAACCGAAGTCTGACCTGAGTTGCTGTTATGGCTGCCGGACTTATAAATTATAAGATCGATTAAAGATTTTTCATGTTAGACGGCAGGTTCATATCCAGACGGGTATATGCCTGATTCAATTGTGAAATCTGCCAATAAATATCGGTATGGTCGGTATGATCCTCAAACTCGGTGGTGTTGGTCATGGATGTGTTTGACCATGTGGCTTCCCTGTTATTATTCATAAACAAAAGACTGGCCAATAATAAAATCCCGGTAAGGCTGGCTGCGATAGCCAGTATTGGATTTAATTTAATTTTTTTAATTTGATTTTTTTCGTCCAATCGACGTCTGATCGTTTCCCATGAAGAAGGGGAGGGGGTTAAACGGATAGACTTGGATTGGTCTCTAAATTCCTGTTCCATAACTTGCTAATTTTAATCGTTTAGTGCGATTGTTTTTTTTGTTCTAATAAATGTTTCATTCTTTTTTTGGCCAATATCAATTGTGATTTGGATGTATTAATACTGATTCCCATAAGTTCCGCTATTTCACGGTGTTTGTATTCCTCAATCACATACAAATTGAACACCGTGCGATAACCTTCGGGCAACTGGTCCAAAATCGGTATGATATCGGATTCAGTCAATTCCCAATGTCGGTTGTCCTGAGTTTCCTCCAGGGGAAGTATTTTTTCATCCAGTTCGATCAATAGTAATTTTCTTTTCCTCAACCACATCAAAGCCTCATTGATCATAATCCTTTTCATCCATCCTTCAAAACTGCCCCGGTGATCAAACTGATTTAGATTAAGGAATATTTTTAAAAAACCCTCCATCATGACATCTTCAGCATCCTGCAACTGAGATATATACCTTCGACATATCCCTAACATCACCGGTGCATATTGTTCGTATAGTGTTTGCTGGGCTTTTCTGTCCCCTGCCAGGCAATTTTCAAGGAGTTGTTCAGTATTTAAGACCAGTGAACCGATGATGCTTTTATATTTAAGATGCAAATTAGGTGGATTTTGGTGCAAATTGTCGCTTGGGGATGCCCCTGCAATAGTGTCAACGCGGGTATGTCCTGGTAAAATTTAACCTTACCCGCCGTTTACTTTAAGAAAAGAGGTGTCCCGAAGATACCCCCTGTCATTGTCAGCCTCATTTGGGCTAAATGACTTGCGACAGGAAATGGTCAGATCTTAGCATACTGCACAGTCTTCTTATCTTTGTAGTTATATGGAATTAGCGTCGAGATACCAGCCTGCCAATTCGGAAGATAAGTGGTATGCACATTGGATGGAGCAAGGTTATTTTTATTCTATACCGGACGATAGAGAACCATTCAGTATTGTTATACCTCCTCCTAATGTCACCGGTGTGCTGCATATGGGTCATATCCTGAACAACACCATCCAGGATGTCCTGATCCGGAAAGCACGGATGGAAGGCAAAAATGCCTGCTGGGTGCCTGGGACTGACCACGCTTCCATTGCGACGGAGGCCAAAGTAGTCCGGTGGCTGAGAGAAGAAAAAGGGTTAAAAAAAGGCGACCTGACCCGGGAAGAATTTATGCAATATGCCTGGCAATGGACGGATAAATATGGGGGAATCATCCTGAACCAACTCCGGAAACTCGGAGCCAGTTGTGATTGGAAAAGAACCGCTTTTACCATGGACGAACCGAGAAGCGAGGCCGTCTTTAAAGTGTTTATCGATCTGTACCGGAAAGGGAAATTATACAGGGACTACCGTATGGTAAACTGGGATCCGGAAGCTAAAACGGTATTGAGCAATGAGGAAGTTATATTTCAGGAAGAAAATGCGACCCTCTATTTTGTGAATTATCCGGTCATTGATCTGCCGGGCCAATTTCTGACCATCGCCACGCAGCGACCTGAAACCATCATGGGCGACACTGCAGTAGCCGTGCACCCGGATGACCAGCGGTATAACCATCTGGCAGGTAAAAAAGTCATGGTACCAATGATTAACCGGGAAGTTTCCATAATATTTGATGAATATGTAGATCCCGCGTTCGGTACAGGAGCACTTAAAGTTACCCCTGCCCATGATAGCAACGATTATGAATTGGGTAAAAAACACGGACTTGAAATTATAGATACCCTGAACGATGATGGTACGTTGAACGCAGCTGCTCAGTTGTTTGTAGGTAAGGACCGGTTTGAAGCCAGAAAGTTGGTAGTTGAAAAATTGAAAGAACTAAATCTGCTCCAAAAAACCGAGGAATACAAAAGTAATATAGGCAGATCTGAAAGGACCCAAGCCGTCGTCGAACCCAAATTATCCCTGCAATGGTATGTGGATATGAAAAAACTTGCCCCTCCAGCGCTGAATGCGGTGATGAAGGATGATATCGTATTTATTCCTGAAAAGTATAAAAATGTATATAAACATTGGATGGAGAATATCCGGGACTGGTGCATATCGCGTCAACTGTGGTGGGGCCATCGGATTCCGGCATGGTACTTAGTAGGGGGGAGGTATGAGGTAAGCGGTGAGAGGGTGGAGGTTTCAGGTAACAGGGATAAGGTATCAGGTAATAACTTCCAGGATAAAGGAGGGCCGCCGTTTGTGGCAGAAACAGTGGAAGAGGCACTGGAACTGGCGAAATCAAAAACAGGAAATCAAAGCCTCTCCATCACTGATCTGAAACAGGATGAAGATGTGCTCGATACCTGGTTTTCAAGTTGGCTCTGGCCGATCACGGTTTTTAACGGATTCCGGGATCAAAAAGAATTAAATTATTATTATCCTACTTCGGTATTAGTCACGGGGTGGGATATCATTTTCTTATGGGTGGCCCGTATGATTATGAGTGGGTATGAGTGGCAAGATACCCTGCCATTTAAAACCGTTTATTTTACTGGCATGGTCAAGGACAAACTCAGGAGAAAAATGAGTAAGTCCCTGGGCAACAGTCCGGATTGCCTCAAATTAATCGCCGATTTTGGAGCTGATGCAGTGCGTTATGGTATCCTGGCTTCCAGCCCTGCGGGAGGGGATCTTTTATTTGATGAAAAATTGTGTGAAAACGGGCGCAATTTTTGCAATAAGATCTGGAATGCTACCAGACTGGTAAAAGGATGGCAGACCGAAGCCTCACAGCCACTTCAGCCCCTCCAACAGTTTGCAATTCATTCCTTCAGTCATAAGTGGAACAAATGCAAGACTACCATTCATCAGGATATCAATCAATTCAGGTTATCCGATGCTATCACGACGTTGTACTCTTTTGTATGGGATGATTTTTGTTCATGGTACCTGGAAATGGTCAAGCCGGAAGCATCCGGACCAATGGCACCACAACTTAAAGAACAAAGTATTGCGTTTTTTGAGGAAATGTTATCTGCTTTACATCCCTTTATGCCTTTTATCACGGAGGAACTTTGGCACCAGCTGACCGAAAGAAAGCTCAACGATGATTGTATTAAAAGTCCTTATCCAGGGCCGGTGCCATACGATGAGGGGAAGATAAAAGCAACGCTGGCCTTGCAGGATATCATCCGTTCCATCCGGGAGATCCGGAATAAAAATGGGATCAGTCTGAAAGAAGCACTGGAGCTCAAAATTTATGAATCTGATGAAAGCAAGACCCTTTTTTACCTTCAGGAACATCGGGATTTTGTTGTAAAATTTGGCAATTTGGTTTCCATAGAATGGGTGACCTCAGAAGTTACCCAGGCAGCTTCTTTTATAAGTGGAACTACAAAATATTTTCTGGTCCTGAATAAAAAAATTGACGCGGTCGCAGAGAAAGTCAGATTGGAAATGGAGCTGGCTCATGCTAAAAAATTTATCCAATCCATTCAGGTGAAATTGGAGAATGAAAAGTTTATTCAAAATGCTAAACCCGATGTGATTGAAAATGAAAAGAAGAAACTGGCAGATGGACTCGAGAGGTTGAAAAACCTCGAGGAGAGTTTAATAGGTTTGTAAAGCCCCCTCTTTTCATCCTTTTTTAATACTGGAAAACACCAATTCTTCATGGAAGGAGACAATCCTGGAATCCAATTTATCGATAAAGCACAATCAGTAATTTTACGCCGGTACTAAAATAAAGGTAGAAGCTACACATTTTAACATGATAGTAATACTATTATTTAAAATAAATTGACTACCTTTGTACTTCCTAACGATGATTATTATAACCAAGTGGGCTTCGGAGGAGACGTACTCAACGTGCAGAGCTCATGCGATGGTTGAAGTTGAAACAAAATTTAAACGGTCAAATTTTTAATATGAAAAATATATTCTTGTTGTGTTGTTCAGTATTGATTTTTCAGCAAAGTGGTTTTTCGCAAACCATTCCGGACAGGGATCTTAAAAGGAAGGTGACCCCGTTGACTCAAACGTTATACAAAATAGTACAACTGGAGCCCGTAGCTTTTGAATACAATGCCAAAAACTATCCGCACCTTAATCTGGAACGTGGCGTCCATTATGGGTTTAAAGCGGATAACATGGGGCAGTTATTCCCTGAATTGGTATCGACCCGGATCATTTCTTACCACGTGGGTAAAAACTTAAACCGGGACGCAAAAATTCATACCATAGATGAGCAGGGCCTGATCCCTTTTTTGGTAGCATCTATTAAAGAGCAGCAGGCCGAAATAGAAAAACTGAGAGAAGCCATCTCGGATTTGAAAGAAGAGAACAACAAAGCGGCTAAATAACAAACTCTTTCAGTACTTCTTGGGTTAGCCCGTACCAGGCAAATTATTTAAATTAGTTACTTTCAGCAATTCAGCAACTTAACAACTTCGTTTACACTCCGACGTGGAAAATCATAAATGGG
>JAWXBI010000086.1:0-8669 GCA_034439915.1 Saprospiraceae bacterium
AATTCTTTTCTCTGCATTTTGATATGGTTTCGGCAAATATATGTAACGAGACCCCGTAATATTCCCCCTACCCCTGGACTTCCTATAAAAATTGATCATAATTTTATAAAACTTCTAAATAAATACCTGTTATCTGCAATGAAAGCTGTTGGAGTCCTAAGAAAAATCAATGCGGGAGGATGATTTTTTAATATGCAACCTTAGAGTTTCCGGTTCCAGGATATCCACTACGTGTTCGTGGTATCCCAATAAGAAATTGCTTAGGCCATAAAACCTGTGATTGACCTTGCACTCCAGTTCGTAAATGTCTTCTGCACTTGCGGACGCATGGATATAGGCTTGTGTGGCAGGGAACCGCTCTAAAAGTTCATTGTAGCCTCCTACCCGAAGACGGATATGCACGGAAACCTGATGATCGTCCACCAGGCCAAAAGGGTCGGTGGCAACCACATAATGTTTGCCTGCATGTTTCCAGATCGAGGGAGTGATTTCTATTCTGGTGATACGCGAGATCCTATAATGTCTTAATGCGGAATGGTCCAGATCAAAGGCCTGGATGATATCTTCTTTGGGACTGATATGAAAAGCCTCGACCCGACGGTCACTTACCTGGGAGCTATTGGTAGAACGGTAATCACAAAGAGTCACCACTTTTTTAAATTTTTTAGCTTTTTCCAGCAGGTTGATTTTTGATAGATAGGTTTTGGTTATCAGGTTGCTACCAAGGGTGGACAGGTCGTACAGGTTGGCTATTTTGTTCCTGATCCGGTCAATCCTTTTAGGATCCGAATTTATTTTCAAAAGCGCCTCATCTAATAACTGTTGATCCAACTCCGAAAAAAACATGGACTCCCTGAGCTGGTCAAAAGGCTCATCTTGTTTAAGAGCATAACGGTATTGGGGATCATATAGGATATCAAAACCAGCATTGCGCATTTCGTCAAAATCTTTTTTGATGGTGTCTTCATGCACATTGTACCGGATTGCCAATTGTTTCTTGGTATATCCATGCGGCCTTTCGATGATATCCCTCAAAATTTTGAGGAGGCGGGTCTTGGGGCTATGATCTTTAAACCGGTTCATATTATATTTATTTTAATTGTACCCAGCCAAATCCCTGACTGCCTTTTTCTCCCAGACCGCTATACCATATTAACCGTTGCAGTTCTACCGGAGCAGTGATTTTACAATCATAGGTGTACCCAATAAGACGGGTTTGCCGTTCTGTGTATTCGTGTATATTGACTCCTTTCCGCCTATATTGATTCATAATCCTGATTTTAAAGGGCAATTCCTGAGTTTGTATTGGTACAGACAAAATTGCCCGCAACCGTTGATGTAAATTATT
The DNA here is from genome assembly GCA_034439915.1 of Saprospiraceae bacterium. Classification (GTDB taxonomy): domain Bacteria; phylum Bacteroidota; class Bacteroidia; order Chitinophagales; family Saprospiraceae; genus JADJLQ01. Next base: position 1,349 of record JAWXBI010000086.1, read on the forward strand.
TTGAATCAACTTCTCATAGTTAAGATCATCCGGCGATCGGTACTGGGCGTATTCCTTGTTCAATTCCCCTTCACTGACAATCACGGGACTCATGCAAGTATAAGTCATCGTATCCTGCCAGGTCGGCTCAGGCAATACCTCTACCTGTGTGATGTCAAAATCAACGGGTTTAAACCGTTCATTGCCGAGGCCAAGATGTTGGTTTTTAAACAGCCCGATGATAAACTGTTGCAGGATGGCATCCACATAAAAGGCTACCTGCCATTCGACTTTGCCTTGAGGAAATTCAATGGCTTCTGCTTCTTTATGGATGCGATAGGGCATACCGGTCAGCGGACTAAAACAAAACAATTTGAATAGTTTGCCATCCTGCCCATATCCCTTTTGGTGCAACCATTGTGCTAATACCGGATCTGCCTGTCCCAGTTTTTTATATATAGCTGCAGATAATAATCCCTGATAATTAAGTGGCAGGTAACATAGCTGCCGGGCAATCAGGGTTAATCTCAGGCGCATACCAAATGGGGTGAAAGACTAAATTAAGAATTATTTCGATTGGAGGGATCGGTATCATGTACCAGGAGGAAGGTATGAGGATTGAGGATTGAGGATTGAGTTCCTATTTCTCCCAAAACGGATACGGAAAATTCCGGGTAATAAACTTGGCATATTTTGTAATCTCCTGGTCAGCGTGGACAATTCTTTTCAGTATCCACAGCCGATTACCCGTTGTTAATTCCTCAATATTGGATTCATGCCTGTGGGTTGCTTCGACAATAATATTCCTCAGGTTATACCATTCGGTTTCTTTCATTCGTCCGTTTGATTGCAAGTAAGGCCATAGCGCTTCGTACCGCTCCTGCAGGGGCAATACGTCCAACTCTTCTTTAAGCCGGGATGCCTGTTCTTTCAAGGTTTCATTATACCAGCTTAGTTTTTCCTCGCTGAGGTTTTCAGGATTGTTTTCTTCTTTTTGGATCCAGGTGAATTCGAGTTTGAGCAGGGTATGCAGGTCTTTGTTGTTGAAAGCCTCTACCAGTTGCTGCATCCATTTTTCTTTTTCCTTTTTTTGGGTTTCATCGCGTTCCAAGTCAGGGTGGAGCACTTTGGCGAGTTGCCGGTATATCCGGTTGATATTTTTTAATCTTGTTTCTTCATCCGGTTTAGGGTCAACTGTTCTATTTCGGGCTGAAGCGGATTTTTCTTTCTTAAATCTGCTAAACCCTTCGTCATCCGTCCCTGATGTTTCCTGAACATCTGCTGCTTCGGCATCTTGTTCAAATCTTATTCTTTCTTCCTCCATGAGCGCGTTTTCTTCCTCCATGATTTTATCGAAGTCCAGGCGGTTCACTTTCCGGAATATAAGTTTCAACGACTCATCCATTTCTAAGGAGGGGCCTTCCATATACTTTATGAGCAGCCCCCGGATGATTTTTCGTATAACTTTCCTTTCGGTGGCTGTAAGAATTTTATGATAGGTCTGCAGTGACTCAAACAGGATGATCAGCAGGTTGCGAATTGATTTTTGCTGCTCCTCCATCAATGGAAATAATTCGTCGCGGAAATAAATCAGGGAATTGTCCAAAAACTTTTCCAGTTCACCCAGCTCTGATCGCAGTTTCTCAATTTTCCGGATCAATAGATTATAGGTTTGCTGGGGCTTATTCAATTTGGTTTTACCTTTAGAGACGATGACCAGGCTTTTTTGGGTCAGTTCTACTTCCCCAAACAGGTTGACGATGACTGGGCTTTGTTTTTTCATGAAGAAATTAGATTATTTGAGATGCGGGATTTCCCATTCAATGACAGAAACGATTAGGTTGTAAATATCGAAATTATCCGGCTCATAGTCTTAGGAGCTACAACTTTTGCAGTGAAATATAATTTGAATTTACTTGTCGATGCTTTGCCGATGAAATAAGCAGGTGTATCGATAAGCAAGTATATTGAAGATCAGTTGAATATCGAATTATAGTGTCGAAAAATTTCAGTAGGTTTATAATCAATTGACTTGTAATTGTATGAAATCCTCAAACTTAACAGGCCTTCCGAGGCCGGAATTCGGGCAGGCCCGCCTTCCGAGATCGGAATTCGGGCAGGCCCCAGCCTCAACCTCAACCTCAACCTTAATCTTAATCTTAACCTTAACCTTATTCTTAACCTCCTCCTTACTCTCCTTCGCCCAAAACTCGCCTACAACAATGGGCGCATATGTAACGTCCCTGATGTCAAAGATGACCCTGGATGAAAAAATCGGGCAACTCAATTTGCTCACCCCCGGAGGTAATGTTCCGACGGGTTCAGTTGTAAGTTCAGATGTGGAAGCGAAAATTAAAAAAGGTGCTGTAGGTGGCATCTTCGGTATCACTGGCCCGGAAAAGATAAGGCAGGCACAAGACCTAGCCGTCAATCACAGCCGGTTAAAAATCCCCTTGATCTTTGGATTGGATGTGATCCATGGGTATAAAACCGTACTGCCCATTCCTTTAGCCATGTCATGTAGCTGGGACCTGGAATTGATTGAAAAGGCAGCCCGACTTTCTGCTATTGAAGCCAGTGCCGATGGCATATGCTGGACTTTTTCGCCTATGGTAGATATTGCCAGGGATCCCAGGTGGGGTAGGGTTGCGGAAGGGGCTGGTGAAGATCCTTTTCTGGGGGGACAAATTGCCAAAGCTTATGTCAAAGGATACCAGGGAGTGAATATGAGCGATAAGACGAATATCATGTCGTGCGTAAAACATTTTGCTTTGTACGGTGCGTCAGAGGCAGGCCGGGATTACAATACGGTGGATATGAGCAAAGGCCGGATGTACAACGATTATTTGCCTCCATATAAAGCCGCGGTTGACGCCGGCGTTGGCAGTATTATGAGTTCCTTTAATGATATCGATGGAATTCCGGCAACCGGTAACAAGTGGTTGTTAACGGATTTGCTCCGCACCCAATGGGGTTTTAAAGGGCTTACGGTGAGTGATTATACCTCTATCAATGAGATGATCGCACATGGCATGGGGGACCTGCAGGCGGTTTCAGCCCTGGCTCTAAAAGCCGGATTAAACATGGATATGGTCGGTGAAGGTTACCTGACTACCTTGAAAAAATCATTGTCTGAAAAAAAGATCACCCAACAAATGATCGATTACGCCTGCCGGCATGTATTGGAAGCCAAATATAAACTGGGTCTATTTAAGGAACCTTATAAATACATCGATGAAACCAGACCCGGTAAAGATATACTTACTGCCACCCATCGCATGGAAGCCAGGAAGATTGCAGCCCGTTCCATTGTACTGCTTAAAAACGAAAATCAAACCTTGCCCTTAAAGTCTTCAGGCACTATTGCCCTTATTGGACCGTTCGCCGATGATAAACAAAATCAACTCGGTACCTGGGCCATAAGTGGCAACAGTGAACTGGCAGTTTCGGTGAAAACCGGTATACAAAATCTTACCGGAGATAAACTAAAAATTCAATACGCCTGGGGTGCCAATATCACCGACGACGAATTTGTAGCCAAACAAGCTAATGTATTTGGTGTGAGGGTGACCAAAGATCCGAGATCCTCACAAGAAATGATTGATGAGGCGGTGGCTCTGGCTAAATCTTCTGATGTCGTAGTTGCCGTAATAGGAGAAGCTTCAGAATTTACCGGTGAAGCTTCCAGTATGTCATCCATCGATCTACCGATGAGTCAAAAAAAATTAATTGAAGCGCTTAGAGAGACCGGTAAACCCCTGGTCATCGTCCTCATGAGTGGAAGGCCTATGACGGTTGAAAATGAGGTCAGGTCGTCTGCTTCCTTTGTCCAGGCCTGGTTTGGTGGGGTGGAATCCGGTAATGCTATCGCTGACGTGTTGTTTGGAGTCCATAACCCTTCCGGTAAACTGAGCATGACTTTTCCAAAAAACGTCGGACAGATCCCTATCTATTACAGCATCCGGAGTACCGGCAGACCATACCGCGGCGGAGAAAACAGGAAATTCCAATCCAACTATCTGGATGTATCCAACGAACCCTTGTTTCCGTTTGGATTTGGATTGAGTTATACCCAATTTGAATATGGTCCGGTACAACTCAGCAAGAACACGCTGAAAACCGGTGAAAAATTGATAGCGGAAATCAATTTGAAAAATACAGGTCAAAGGGATGGAGAGGAAACCGTACAACTCTATATCCAGGATGTCGTGGCTTCGGTCACCAGGCCAGTGAAGGAACTTAAAGCATTTAAGAAAGTCTTCCTGCGTGCCGGTGAGGAAAGATTAGTTCGTTTTGAAATTTCGGTCAATGACCTAAAATTTTACAATGGAAAATTAATAGCTGTTGCCGAATCCGGTGAATTTAAAATAGGCATTGGAGGCAATTCAATGGTGGAAATGAAACCATCCTTCAGACTGGAATAAGAGCGTTGGATCTCCCCTTTTTAATTTATAGACAGGTTTAAAATTTTTCTCCGAATTTTGTATTAATAAAAATTAATAAATAAATATGAAAAGCATAAGTTTACTCCTATTGTTGTTTTTTACTCTCGGTGCTTTAGCGCAGGACAATGTAGGTGTCCAGTTGTATAGTTTTCGCAATCAGTTTAAACAAGATGTACCCGGAACCATCAAAGCTATCGAAGCTATGGGGATTACCCTGGTGGAGGGAGGAGATAGTTACGGCCTGCCGATCCTGGAAATCAAAAAAATGCTGGCAGAAAGCAAACTAAAGGTCGTCAGTATCGGCTGTGATTATGCAGCCCTTGAAAAAGACCCCATGGAATTTGTTGAAAAGGCCAAAGCATACGGGGCTACTTATGTGATGTGCCCGTGGATTCCTCACCCGGAAGGGCCGATTTCGTTGGAGCTGGCTCAAAAGGCAGTTAAAGTGTTTAATGAAGCCGGTAAAATTTTAAATGATCATGGAATCAAACTGGTTTATCATGCTCATGGATACGAGTTTTCACCTTATCAAGGAGGCACCATATTTGATTATATGGTAAAAAACATGGATAAACGTTATGCCAATTTTGAAATGGATGTATTCTGGATGAAACATCCGGGTCAGGATCCGGTAGCTTTATTAAAAAAATATAAAGGAAGATTTTTGTTGATGCACCTTAAAGACCGGAAACCCGGCACTCCAGGCAATATGGCTGGTCGCGCCGATGTGGAAACCAATGTGGTGTTGGGTACCGGAGATATCGGAATAGCAGCGATAATGAAGGTGGCAAAGAAAAAAGGGGTAAAATACTTTTTCATCGAGGACGAATCTTCCCGGTCGATGGAACAGGTGCCAAAGAGTCTGGCTTATCTGAAGCAGATTAAATGAGGAGTGAGTCAGCAGTCAGCAGTCAGCTCTAATCTGCTGAAACCTGATTGCTGAAACCCGATTACCGGAACCCGATTCCTGAAACCTGATCGCTGAAACCTGGTGGCTGAAACCCGATTGCTGAAACCTGATTGTAGAGGGAGTCAGCGAATTTTTTCCTTTACCCCAAACACAGATTGAACTGGAAAATGCTTCGGGCAAAATTGTGCTGAAACAAAACACCGGATACAATTAGTATTCATACATTGTTTTATATAAACAGGGGCTATTCTGATCCGATGAGTCTTCCCCAAAAGACGGCATAGCCCTATTTTAATTTTTATTCATTTCTAATTTAATTTTTATGCATTTGAAATCATGGATAGTTTTGATACTGGTGTTGCCTTGTGTCGCATCCTTTGCCCAAATGAGTATGTACGGTGTATTTGATACTGCAACGGATGTTGGAAAACCTAAACTCGCAGGCAGTTCTGCCTATGATCCGGTAAAACAGGAATACACTCTCAAAGGAGCCGGATATAATATCTGGTTTAACCGGGACGAATTTCATTTTTTGTGTAAAAGGATTCAGGGTGATTTTATCGTTACAGCAGATTTTGAATTTCCCAAAGCGGGGGTTGAAGCTCACCGCAAATTAGGATGGATGGTGAGGGAAAACCTTCTGGAAGACGCTGCCCATATCACAGCCACCACACATGGAGGTGATGGGTTGACTGTAACGCAATGGCGTGTGATGCGGGGGGCCTATATGCGCGACCCTCAGGACGAATTGTTTTTCCCCAAACGCAAAGCCCGCACGATTCAACTGGAAAGGAAAGGTAAAGTTTATACTATGAGGATTGCTAACTGGGGTGAGCCTTTACAATCGTATGGTTCGGTGACTATGGAGAATATAGGTAACAATCCTTATGTAGGTATTTTTGTGGGTTCGCACAATGCCGATGTCCTGGAAGAAGCCAGGATTTGGAATGTAAGAATCGACAAGCCCATGCCTTCAAACTTTAATTTTGGAGGAGCCGACACCATTGGGAGCCGTATGGAAGTCCTGGATGTATTCACCGGCAACAGGAGGGTGATCTATGAAAGCCCGGTTCGTTTTGAAGCACCCAATTGGATGCCCGACGGCAAAAAATTATTATACAACAGCAAGGGTGCAATCTGGACGATACCCTTAACAGGAAATGAATTACCGACTAAATTAAACACCGGTTTTGTGGAGAGAAACAACAATGATCACGTCATTTCATTTGACGGGAAATTATTGGGACTAAGCAGTTCCCGACAGGGAATGTTTGGAGGTGGGTCTACGATTTATGTAGTACCACTGGCTGGAGGTACACCTAAGTTGGTAACGGAAAAAACACCTTCTTACCTGCACGGTTGGGCGGCGAATAATAAGGAGGTGTATTATGTGGCCAGAAGAGATACAGCCAGAAATTCGCCTTATCACGTGTACAAGGCAAATATCGATAACGGGACAGAGACTCAATTGACTAATTTTAAATTTGGCCATGTGGATGGTCCGGAAGGATCTCCCGATGGTCAATGGATATATTATAATGGCAGTCAAAGCGGTACAATGCAACTATGGCGTATGAAACCGGATGGATCGAATCCGGAGCAATTGACCTTTGATCAATACAATAATTGGTTTCCGCATATATCGCCCGATGGGAAGTGGATAGCTTATATTTCTTTCCCGGATGACATCGATCCCAGCCAACATCCCGCCTGTAAAGCGGTTTCACTTAAACTAATGCCGGTGAATGGAGGAGCTCCAAAAACCATAGCTTATTTGTATGGAGGTCAGGGTACGATCAATACGCCATCCTGGTCACCGGACAGCAAACAAATTTCATTTGTAAGTTATTCCGGGCGGGTAAGATAATCAATAACCACTCTATAAGTTTTTGAGGAGTTGAACTCCGAAACGCTGCAAACTGAGTAATATGTTTTCCAATGTCGGGGTGCAACCCCTCCAGAGCAAATAAGTTGAACTCCGAAACGC
>JAWXBI010000087.1:0-14249 GCA_034439915.1 Saprospiraceae bacterium
ATGGTACTTCGCCCGTGAAGCAGCGTGTCCCACTTTGATGGTAATAGCATCGGATGGCATGACGGCAAAGGTATCTTCATCGGTCCAGTCATCTCCGATAGCAATATGCAGGTCCGATGGGGATTTACTGATAAACCGGAAAGCGGCTATCCCTTTATTCACTTCCATATTTTTTACCTCAACGACCTTGTCTCCTTCCAGTACCTGCAATCCTTTTGAAGAAGCGAGATAACGAAGATGGGACATCAATTCCCTGGAGCGCAGTTCACCTAAGCCCACTTCTACCCCGCGATAATGCCACACCAGTCCAAAATTTTTCTCTTCAATAAAGGATCCCGGGGTCCTGTCCACATATTGCTCCATGACTTTTTTGATTTCTATTTTCCAGTCTTTTTTGAGGTTCTCTTTAATGGTCCATTCTCCATTTTCCTTTTTGGTCCAAACCCCATGCTCTGCAATGAGGGTAAAAGGATATTTACCCATCCAGGAATCCAGGGTTTGGTGAGGACGGCCACTAATAATGACCACATGGTTTTTATTGTCCTTCATCAAACCTTCAAAAATGGAAATTAACTCCGCATCAGGTTGACAGGCGGATGGATCTACTTTGAAACCGGTAAGCGTGCCATCATAGTCCAGGAAAATAAATCGTTTGGATGATTCATTAAACCGTTTTAATATTTCCGGCAGATCTTCCTCATCCAGTTGTTTAGTCAGAAAGTCCTGTTGTTCCTGTTTAATTTCCATCAGGCCTTCCATAAAAATTCTGACCCAATGGTGAATATTGTATTTTTTTAATGAAACCTGCATTTTTTCAATGCGGTTTCGTTGTTCGGAGACTGGCATGGTCAAAGCCTGGTACATCGCCTCCACAAAGGCGTTTTTATCAAACGGATTTATCAAAAGGGCATCGGACAACTCTTTGGCCGCCCCTGCCATTTCAGATAAAATCAGTACCCCTTTTTTATCCAGTTTGGATGCTATAAATTCTTTAGCCACCAGGTTCATCCCATCCCTCAATGGGGTGACGAGACCCACGTCTGCTATACGATAATAAGCCGACAACTTTTGCATAGGAATGGAACGGTAGAAATAATGGACGGGGGTCCATTTCATATTACCATGGGTGCCATTGATCCGCCCCACCAGTTCATCCACGGTTTCTTTCAGATCTTTATACATACCTACCTGGTCTCTGGATGGCACTACGACCATCACGAGGGAAACTTTTTCTTTAAACTGCGGGTAGCGTACTAAAAATTCATGGAATGCCCTGAGCCGCTGGGGTATACCTTTGGTGTAATCCAGGCGATCAATACTCAAAATCAACCGTTTGCCGCCCAGTGCCGTCCGGTATTCAACTTCCTGGCTTATCGTATCCGGTGATGCGGCTGAATCCGCATACCGGTCATAATCTATACCCATAGGAAAGGCATCTACTTTTACCCTCCTTTCTCCTTTCTGAACAAATTGATCTTTTACACTGAATTGGGTCAGCCGGTTGACGGAACTCAGAAAATGTCTCATATCATCATAGGTGTGAAAACCGATCAGGTCGGCACCTAACAATCCCAATAATAATGACTTTCTCCAGGGCAACATCCTGAACATTTCAAATGAAGGAAATGGGATATGATTAAAATAACCAATGGCAATCCTCGGCAATTTGTCCCTTAGTTTCTGGGGCAGCAGGAGCAGTTGATAATCATGCACCCAGAGGGTATCTCCTTCATCCGTGTACTGAAGAATGGTGTCACAGAATTTTTGATTTACCTTTTCATAAGCTTCCCAATATTTGTCATCATACACCACTAATTGGGGGAAGTAGTGAAAATTCGGCCACAAGACTTCGTTGGAAAACCCTTCATAGAACAATTTGATTTCTTCTGCGGTCAAAAAAACCGGCCGCATGTTCTCCTTGGTTAATTCTTCAATGACTGTTTGTTGTTCTTCGGAGGAGTTGATATAATGTCCCGGCCATCCTATCCAGATATTGTCCCCCTGTTTATACACCGAGCCCAGACCGGTAGCCAGGCCCCCTTCACTGGCTTTGAACTGGATTTCTCCGGAAGGCATGATGTCCATTTTCACGGGAAGCCTGTTGCTAATAATGATGGTTTTAGGCATAAGATAAATTTAACCCCAAGTTAAAATAAGATTATGGCAGGATGGAATTACAGCCATTTTTTTCTTCTAAAATATACCAAAAATGAAATAGAGACCGCTGCCATCACCCCTAAGATTAAAAAATAGCCTCCCCTCCATTGAAGCTCGGGCATATGTACAAAATTCATTCCGTAGATACCGGCTATAAAGTTGAGGGGTATAAATATGGTAGATATAATCGTTAGGATTTTCATCACATTATTCAGTCGGTTGCTGATTTCAGACTGATAGAGGTCATGAAGGGAGTTGATCATATCCTGGTAAGTTTCTGACATGTCTGCAATCTGAAAACTGTGATCGGCAAGGTCCCTCAGGTAGACGTCGGTCTCCGGGTGTATCAGTTCATTTTCAGTCCGGATAAAACGATTAATCACCTCCCGCATGGGGTAGATGGACTTTCGTATGCGAATGATCTGAATTTTAATATCGTGAAGCTCCTTTAGTGAAATATTACTTTCTTCCCGGTGCAGCAGTTCATCCATTATAGACAATCTTTTTTCAATGTGATCCAGCGCGTGATAATAATGATCTACAATATAGTCGAGGATGCTGTAGGCCAGGTAGTCGGTACCCCGGGCTGCTACCCTGCCCTTCTTCTGAATGATCCGCTCCCGGATAGTCTTGAGGAAATCGTCCGCATCTTCCTGAAACGATATCAGGAAGTTTTTACCAAAATATAAGGTGATCTGTTCTTTTTTTAATTCTTCACTTTCAAGATCAAGCTTTAGGGCAACGGCCGTGATAAAAATTGCATTTTCGTATTCATCCATTTTGGGTCGTTGTTCGACATCCAGGATGTCTTCCTGCGCCAGAGGATGGATATGAAACCGGGTAGCCAGCGATTCAATATATTTTGCATCACTGATACCCCTGACATCAATCCAGTAGTTAAACCCGGACTCAAAATTAAGCTGGACCAAATTGAAGTCGTCAAACTCCTGGTATTCGAACTCATTAAATTTGATGCAATGGGTCTGCGACTGGAGTGGAAATTTATCCCCGGTAAATACCGGAGTACCCGGAGGCATCCCGGTCTTTCGTTTTCTACGCGACATAGACAATGATAAGAATTTAAATCCGCTTTCTAAAGTCCGTATTTTTTGTTAAAAAGTTTAAACCACCGTTAAACTAGTTATAAAGGTTTATTATCTCGTACAATACCATCGATTAGCCTGTAAATTTGTATCAAAACCACTAACAATCACAATCTTACAGATTTATGAAACAAAATATATTCAGTCAATTCATCATAGCCCTGGTGGCCTCAGCCCTGGTATTTGGAACCATTCAGGTTTTCCAAAATCCAGCCAAAAATGTCATTATTGAACACGTAGACAAAACCCCTTCCCAAAGTGCCTTGTACACGCTGGATGAAAATGGAGCACCGGTACCCCTAGATTTTACCGGGGTAGCTCAAAGATCCCTCGGTGCGGTAGTCCATATCCTATCGGCAAGCGGAATAAATAACCGGTCCACACAGGAAGAATCCTGGCGGGAGTTATTTGGAGAAAGAAGGACTCCACGGGTTGGCAGCGGCAGCGGGGTCATTATTAATACGGATGGTTATATCGTAACCAACAACCATGTGATCAAAGGGGCGGATGATCTGGAAGTGACCCTACACGACAACAGAAAATATAAAGCCCGTTTAATCGGTACAGACCCCCAGACCGATATTGCAGTGATCAAGATTGAAGAAAAAGGGCTGGAAACCCTGAATTTCACAAATTCGGACCATGTAAAAATCGGCCAATGGGTCCTCGCCATCGGCAACCCGTTTAACCTCAATTCCACCGTTACCGCAGGTATCGTCAGTGCCAAAGGACGGAGTATCGAAATCTTTGACCGCAGCATTGGAGGAATTGAATCTTTTATACAGACTGATGCTGCCATTAACCCCGGCAACAGCGGTGGTGCCCTGGTGGATTTAAACGGCGATTTGATTGGTATTAATACGGCCATTGCCAGCCAGACCGGTAGCTACGCAGGTTATGGCTTTGCTGTTCCCGCCAACCTGGCTAGTCGCGTGGTATCTGATCTGATTCAATTTGGTAGCCCTCAACGTGGATATCTTGGTGTCCAGATACAAAGTGTCGACGGGAATTTTTCCAGGCAACAAAACCTGAAAACCAATGAAGGGGCATATGTGTCCAGCGTCATGGAAAATAGTGCTGCGCAAAAAGCAGGTATCCTGGCCAAAGACGTGGTGGTTTCGATTGATAATAAAAAAGTAAACAGTAGTTCCGACCTGATGGAAATCGTTGGAAGCCACCGTATCGGTGACAAGCTTATGGTAAAAGTCAACCGCGATGGGGCCCTTAAAGAATTTGAAGTTGCCCTTAAAAATCAGGCGGGCACTACCGCTGCAATCACCGTCCCTAAAGAAGGTAATTTGATCGAAGAAAATCTTGGTGCAACACTGGTGCCCCTCGATGAAGCGACTGCTGCCAGTATGGGTATCCGTTTTGGAGTCCAGGTCAAAAATATTACCGGGGGATTATTCGCAGAAAGCGAAATCGAGGAAGGGTTCGTTATTACTAAAGTCAACAAGGAACCGGTTTATAAACCAGCTGAGGTAATTGCCAAACTTAAAAACAGTACGGATGGCACCTTAATTGAAGGATATTATCCGGGACAACCTCAAAAACAATACTATGCGATAGCGCCGCGATAAAACAAGTTTTTACTTTTGATTAAACTATTTTACAATTGGGTTAGTGCACGCTAACCCTTTTTTGTTTTATCTTGGTTTCAAAACATGGCAGCCCGTTATTCCTTTTTAATCGTTTTAGGCAGTTTATTTGCCTTCTTTTCCTGTAATCCAAAAACCACTCAAATGTTGTATACCGTCTCCCCGGAAACAAAACTCAAAGAACTCGGTATTGAATTGCCTAAAGCCGGCGCGCCGGTAGCCAACTATGTCAATACTGTCCGGACCGGAAACCTGGTTTATACCTCAGGCAAAGGGCCAAACCGCGCTGATGGCAGCCTGGTCACGGGCAAGGTGGGTAAAGACATTTCAGTCGAAGAGGGTTATGAGGCCGCCCGTTTGACAGCCATTCAACTCCTGGCTTCTTTAAAAGACGAATTGGGTGACTTGTCCAAGGTCAAAAGGGTAATCAAAGTCCTGGGCATGGTCAACGCGGAAGCTGATTTTACCAATCATCCGGAAGTCATCAATGGCTGTTCTGACTTACTCGTCAAAGTATTCGGAGATCGTGGCAAACATGCCCGCAGTGCTGTTGGGATGGGTTCCTTGCCGCGAAATATTGCAGTGGAAATAGAGTTGATCGTCGAAGTTCAGGATTAAATTTAGTCACTGGCCCGTCTTTGAACTAAATTTTTACTCTGATTAATCGGACGCGTTTCGGGGACATTTTGTGCAGTCATTACATGATTAATAGTTGCTTTTAAATTTTGTTTCTAATGCGTCCATTTAACATCGATGTGCATGTGCATCCGGGATTAAAGCCCTATGGAACCAGTTTTTCACTGAGTCCCCAACGGGTTAATAATCCCGACCCGGCTAAAAAAAATTCGATCTGGTTTAAAGACCATCCCAATGATTTGGAGCGGTTGGTAGAACGTTCTCTTGGCCTGGTACGTTTTACACAGAGTGATTTTCAAAGTCTCGTTTCAGGAAATGTTGGTTGTATTTGTGCATCCCTGTATTCCATAGAAAGGGGTTTGGTCCGGTTAAAAACAGGCAGCGGTTGGTTTACAGACTTGCTGACCAATTTTATTTCAGGCCTGGGAAAACCGAGGATAAATTTTCTCCAAAACAACAACGACTATTTCAGCGACCTGGTGGGCGAGTATGAGTTTTACCGGCAATTGAATGGACGGATTGTCGCCATTCGGGGTGTTCCGTGTAAATATGTATTGGTAGACTCGTGGGAACAAATGCAAACCACCCTGGACAACCATAATCCGGCTAACCAGTTTAAATTGGTCATCGTCATCATTACGATCGAGGGAATGCACAACCTGGATGCCAACATGGATGACCCTGCAGGTGATGAAAATCAATTTCTGGCCAACGTAGACAAACTTAAACAATGGGAATTCAAACCGCTCTTCGTCACCTTTGCCCATCATTTTTATAATAAACTCTGCGGGCACGCTGAAAGCCTGGCCGATAAATTTCAGGATGGACTTACCCGTCAGGAACAGGGCATGGATACCGAATTTACCCCGCTCGGATGGAAAGTGCTGGAAAAATTATTGGACAATACATCAGGCAGACGGATTTATATCGACATCAAACACATGAGTTATAAATCCCGTCAGCAATATTTTAATTATTTACTCAACACCCACCATCTTGAATTTGCCAATCGTCTGATACCCATCATTGTTAGCCATGGTGCCTGCAACGGCTTTCGCCATGCACAGGATAAAACCTATACCCCCGGGCTTGCGGAAACCGCGAAGCATATGTATGATAAAGACATCAATTTTTATGATGAAGAAATCCTGACCCTCGCTAAAAGCGGCGGGATTATTGGCCTGCAATTGGACGAACGAAGGATAGCCAATGCTAAATACAAAATCGGCTCGCGGAAAATATTCGCGTCAAAATTTAAACGGCAACTCTCCAATAGCCGGATGGTTTGGAACAATATCCAGCACATCGCCATGTTATTGGATCAAAACGAACTTCCGGCCTGGAATAATATGACCATAGGCAGTGATTATGATGGCCTGATCGACTCGGTCAATTTATTCTGGTCCGCAGCAGACCTCCCCGACCTGGCCAAATGCCTTACGATCAAGGCGGGCGAATGGATGTCCGGCGGTAACTATACTTTTAAACTGGCTGATAACCGGTTGTCTCCGGAAGAAATTATTGATAAACTATTTTACCGGAATGCTATGGACTTTTTCCGGAAATATTTTATAACTACTTTATAATCCAGGATGCCGGAGTTCTTCCTGGATATCCACTGTCCAATACTTTAATTTGTGGATTGCTACAAAACAGAAGTTATAAAAAATTCCACCGGTTAAAAAAAATGCCCATCCGGCTTGGCATATTCAGTTAACTCTATAGGTCGGTAACCTTTCCGAATTAATCCGGCTTGTTATCCTTTTCATTAAATATTATTGTCTTAGTTTTAGCGCTGTATTTTATACCAGGAAAACCGGTTTATGATCAAATTAAATAGGGCGTTGAAACTGTCGGATTTTTCAGACAGCTTGGAGAGATTCTGGGAATTGTCAGGTCAGAAAATATTATCCATTGAAAACGAATATGACGCCGCCAAAGGATCACCGGTTTTTACGGCTGCAGGAAAATATACCACCCGCGGTTGGACAGAATGGACCCAGGGTTTTCAATATGGCTCTGCCCTGCTCCAATATGATGCGGTGGACAAAACTGAATTTCTTGACATAGGCAGATCCAACACCCTACGTGCCATGGCCCCCCATGTCAGCCATATCGGTGTACACGATCATGGGTTCAATAATGTAAGTACCTATGGCAATCTCCTTCGACTGATACACGAAGGCAAAGTAGAAAACAATTTCTGGGAACGGCAGTTTTATGAATTGGCCCTCAAAATTTCCGGGGCTGTCCAGGCCAGCCGATGGACTCCGGTCAAAGGGGGTGGTTTTATTCATTCCTTTAATGGCCCGCACAGTTTGTTTGTCGATACCATCCGGTCCTGCCGGGCATTGATGGTGAGCCACCTGCTCGGCCATGTATTTCAGTCCGAAAATGATATCCGGATCAACCTCCTGGAAAGGGCCTTTCAACATATTAAAACGACCAATGATTATTCCATTTATTATGGAAAGGGAAGAGATCGTTATGACGTTCCGGGCAGGACAGCCCATGAATGTATATTTAATACCAAGGATGGCAATTATCGTTGCCCCAATTCCCAACAGGGTTATAGTGGATTTACTACCTGGACCCGGGGTTTGGCCTGGGCCATTTGCGGGATGGCCGAGCAATTAGAATTGGTTGATGCTTTAAAAGTCAATCATTCACCGGATAATCTACCTGAAATGGAGATACTGATACTGAATGCTGCTAAAATTACCAGTGATTTTTATATTCATAATAGTGCAACGGATGGAGTACCTTATTGGGATACCGGGGCACCAGGCTTAAATCATCTGGGCGATTATCTGGACCGACCGGCGGAGCCATATAATATTTATGAACCCGTCGATAGTTCTGCAGCGGCTATTGCATCACAAGGATTATTAAGACTAGGCCATTATCTGAATAAAAAAGGTAATGAAGCAGGCGAAAAATATTGGCAGGCTGGCTTAACCGTTTTGAATACCTTGTTTAAATCCCCTTACCTCAGTGAAGATCCCGCTCACCAGGGTTTGTTATTACATTCGATATATCATCGGCCCAATGGCTGGGACTATGTGGCTCCCGGTGCTTCCATTCCTTATGGTGAATCCAGTATGTGGGGTGATTATCATATCCGGGAGGTTGCCCTTTATATAACCAAGATGCTCAAAAATGAACCGTATTATACCTTCTTCAACGGCATCGAATTCTAAACCATGTCGGAATTAAAAGATTATGCCCGGCTGTGTGTCCATACCATCACCACCAAGCCCTGGAGTATAGAATCGGCCATTCAGGAATATGCTCTCCAGGGTATCAGCGGAATTACGGTGTGGCGAAATGCCCTGGAAAATAAAAACATACAACATACCGGTCACCTGATTCGTGAACAAGGGCTCGAAATCGTTTCTTTTTGCAGGGGAGGATTTTTCCCTTCTACGGAATTATCTAAACGAAAACAAGCGATTGACGATAACAAACGGGTTATTGATGAAGCTGCAGTCCTGGGAGCCCCGCTGATCGTCCTGGTGTGTGGTGCTGATCCAGGACAATCGTTGCAGGATTCCAGAAACCAGATCAGAGATGGGATTCTTGAAATCCTTCCGCATGCCCAATCCGCCGGGATCAAACTGGCCATTGAACCACTCCACCCTATGTATGCCGGTGACCGGTCAGCAATAAATACTTTAAAACAAGCCAATGATATGGCTTCTGAAATCAATTCCGGATATGTTGGAATTGCCCTGGATGTTTACCACGTCTGGTGGGATCCCGACCTGGAAAACGAAATCCAACGTTGCGGCTCCATGGATAAACTTTTTGCTTTCCATATCTGCGACTGGAAATTGAATACCACCGATTTACTCAACGACAGAGGGTTGATGGGCGAAGGTTGTATCCCGATACGCCATATCCGATCACAGGTGGAGGAAGCCGGCTTTAATGGCTTTATAGAAGTTGAGATCTTTTCCACTATTTACTGGTCGCAAGACCAAAAGGAATATTTATCCAAAATCAAACAAGCTTATTTACATTGTTAATCCGTTTTTTTACTTAACGATATGAAATTACATAAGATAGGGATTATTATGAATGGGGTCACCGGTCGTATGGGTACCAATCAACATCTTCTGAGGTCTATTGCCGCCATCATCAAACAGGGAGGTGTACCCTGCGGTCCCGACGAAATGATCATACCAGACCCGGTATTGGTTGGCCGGAATGAAAACAAACTGGCGGCCTTGTGCGAACGAGCAGGGGTTACCCGGTTTACGACCGACCTCGATGCAGTGCTTGCTGATGACTACAACGTCATCTATTTTGATGCACAAACCACCGGTCGCAGGGCTGCAGCGGTGCGTAAGGCAGTGGCTGCCGGCAAACACATCTATTGCGAAAAACCTTGTGCAGTCAGCACAGAAGAAGCCCTGGAACTTTTCAATTTGTGTAAAACAGCCGGTTTAAAAAATGGCGTAGTACAGGATAAACTCTGGCTGCCCGGCATGGTCAAAATAAAAAGACTGATTGAGAATGATTTTTTTGGAAAGATACTTTCTGTAAAGGGAGAGTTTGGTTATTGGGTCTTTGAAGGGCATAGCATTCCAGCCCAGCGGCCTTCGTGGAATTACCGCAAAGAAGATGATGGTGGTATCATCGTGGACATGCTTTGTCACTGGAGATATGTATTGGATAGTCTTTTTGGCAATGTCAAATCGGTATCCTGCCTGGGGGCGACCCATATCCCTGAACGAATTGATGAAAATGGCAAACCCTATGCGTGTACGGCTGATGATGCTGCCTATGCCACCTTTCTTTTAGAAGGAAATATCGTTGCCCATTTTAACTCTTCCTGGACTACCCGGGTACGGCGGGATGATTTATTGACCATACAGGTAGATGGCACCAAAGGCTCAGCGGTGGCCGGATTGAGAGAATGTTATATTCAGCATTACGGCAATACTCCCAAGCCGGTATGGAATCCGGATATCGATCAACCTATCCGGTTTTATGAAGGTTGGGCCAAAGTCCCTGACCAGGAAATTTATGACAATGCTTTTAAAATCCAATGGGAACTGTTTCTTAAACATGTGGTAAAAGATGAACCCTTCCCCTGGACAATGATGCAGGGAGCCAAAGGGGTACAATTAGCCGAAAAGGGATTGGAAAGTTGGGCCAAACGGGCTTGGGTCGACATCCCGGAAATATCATAAATACTGAAGTTCGACTTTAAAAAATAACGGTTGATTGAATATTTCTTTTTAACCTTCACCGATGTAATCCTCAATTTAATTCAATACCAACATGAATAAAGTAGCGCTCATTACCGGTGGTTCCAGGGGCATCGGTTATGGAATTGCCACCTATCTGGCTGCACAGGGCTATGATCTGGCCATCAATGGGATCAGACCGGAGCAGGATGCAGAACCCGCCCTGGAAAAATTGAGAGCTATGGGAGGCCAGGTGATTTATTGTCCGGGTAATATAGCGTTGGAAGAAGACCGGCAAAACATGATAGAAAACATCAAAGCCAGAATGGGGCGGTTGCATATCCTCATCAATAATGCCGGAGTAGCTCCGAAAGAACGCAATGATATCCTCAGGGCGAGTGCAGACAGTTATGATTACGTCATGGACACCAATCTCAAAGGCCCCTATTTTTTAACTCAGGCCGTATCCAACTGGATGATTGAACAAAAAGAAAAAGATGTGGAATACACTGCCCAGATCATTATCGTCAGTTCAATTTCAGCTGTGGTAGCATCTACCAACCGGGGTGAATATTGTTTATCAAAAGCCGGCCTGGCCATGATGACCCAGTTGTTTGCGGTTCGGATGAGCGAATATAATATCCCGGTTTATGAGATTCGGCCGGGCATTATTAAATCGGATATGACGGCCGGTGTCACAGAGAAATACGATAAACTCATCGCCGGTGGTTTGACTTTACAACCGCGATGGGGCACTCCCAGTGATGTTGGAAAAGCTGTGGCAGCTATCGCGATGGGCCATTTTCCGTATTCAACCGGTCAAATATTTATGGTTGACGGGGGATTGACCCTATTAAGATTGTAATTTCAAAATTTTTTAAACTTTAAACCGATGGTTATGAAAAAATTTACCCGCAGGCAGACCCTGAAGACGATATTACCGGCTACCCTGGCATTTAGTTTACCCACTATCATTCCAGCCCGTGCATTCGGTGCAAATGACCGGATCCGGATTGGGGTTATAGGTTTTAATAGTCGTGGAAAGGACCATATCAAAAATTTTATGAAACTCGAAGATGTTGAGGTAGCGACCCTCTGCGATGTAGATCAACGGGTACTGGGTGTGGCAGCCGCTGATTTTGAAAAAACCTATAACAAAAAAGTACAGACAGCATCGGACCTTCGAAAAGTATTTGAAGATAAAAATATAGATGCAGTAAGTATTGCCACCCCTAACCACTGGCATGCACTGGCTACTGTCTGGGCTTGTCAGGCCGGTAAAGATGTATATGTTGAGAAACCGGCATCCCATACCTTTAGTGAAGGCCGGATAATGATTGAAGCGGCTAAAAAATATAACCGGATTGTCCAGAATGGAATTCAATTAAGAAGCTCTGAGGCCATACGCGAGGGTATCCAGCACCTGCGTGACGGATTGATTGGTAAAGTATACATGGCCCGTGGAGTGGTTTTTAAATGGCGCCCCGATATAGGAAACAAGGGCAACAGCCCGGTACCCGAAGGATTGGACTGGGACCTTTGGCAGGGTCCGGCACCTGCCCGACCATTTAGTGAAAACTATGTTCATTACAACTGGCACTGGTTTTGGGATTATGGCAATGGGGACATCGGGAACCAGGGTGCGCATGAAATTGATCTTTGTACCTGGGGTTTGGATGTTGGTTTCCCGGAAGAGATTACCAGCACCGGTGGCAAATTTTTATGGAACGATTGTAAAGAGACCCCTGAATTGATGACGACCACTTTTAAATATCCGAAAGAAGGTAAGATCATTCAATTTGAAGTCAGGCCCTGGATGACCAACCGGGAAGACAATCTGGAGGTCGGTAATATTTTTTATGGTGACAAAGGATATATGACCATCAGCTGGTACGATAACTATCAAACCTTTCTCGGACAAAAACGAGAACCCGGACCAAGCCGAAAAGCCGGAGGTGATCATTATAAAAATTTTATAGATGCTGTCCGCAGCAGGGACAAATCTATATTAAACGGACCGATAGAAACCGGCCATGTCTCCGCCGGCATCTCCCACCTGGCTAATATTTCTTTTCGTTTAGGAAGGTCATTAAAGTTTGATCCCCGGGCAGAAAAATTTATAAGTGATGCTCCGGCTAATGCCATGCTCAGCCGCAAATACCGGTCACCATTTCATCTCCCCGAAAAAATTTAAAAAAGTATATGCAAGAAATTTCCAGGGATTCCATTTGGAAAAGTATTTTAAGTTTACCGGTATTGGTGGCGGCCTTAGGTTACCTGGTCGATATGTACGATTTATTTTTATTCAGTGTGGTACGGGTACCCAGTTTAAAAGCATTAGGGGTTAGTCAGGAAGATTTATTGCCGGTGGGGGTATCGATACTCAATTGGCAACTCATTGGTTTGCTGATCGGAGGAATTATATGGGGAATCATGGGCGATAAAAAAGGCAGGTTGTCCGTTTTGTTTGGTTCTATTATTATGTACTCCCTGGCTAATTTCGCCAACGGTTTTGTGCAGACGGTGCCCCAGTATGCTGTCCTTCGTTTTATTGCCGGTATTGGACTGGCAGGGGAACTAGGCGCCGGAATTACCCTGGTTGCTGAACTTTTACCTCAAAGGCTTCGGAGCTATGGAGCGGTGATTGTGTCGACCATGGGTGTATTCGGAGGTATACTTGCCTTTCTGGTAGCCGATATATTCGAATGGAGGACATCTTATTTTGCAGGCGGTTTTATGGGAATGGCTTTGTTGTTTTTAAGGATCCGCGTATTTGAGTCCGGGCTTTTTCTAAATCTTAAAGAGAAAAAAATCACGAGGGGGGATATGATGATCATACTCACCAATGGCAAACGATTGCTTAAATATATCATGGGTATCCTGGTTGGAATTCCAATGTGGTTTGTGGTGGGTGTTTTGATGACGTTTTCACCGGAATTCGGAATAGCTCATGGGATTGAAGGAATCAATGCCGGTAAAGGTGTCATGTTGTTGTTTGGTGGACAGGCTTTTGGTAATATGGTGAGCGGCTTCCTCAGCCAATACCTGAAAAGCAGGAAAGCCGGGATAGGAATATTTATGATTGGATCCTTCCTGACCATGCTTGCTTATATGCTGCTGCCACTGAGTACCGCATTCCAATTTTACCTGATCATATTTATTCTGGGATTTTTTAATGGATACTGGACCTTATTTATTATTCAGGCAGCAGAATTATTTGGAACCAATATACGAGCTACCGTAGCGACGACCATACCCAATTTTGTGCGCGGTACTGCTATTATTTTTACAACGGCGTTTGCTGGATTACGCCCTAGCCTCGGGGTGATCAATGGGGGTGTTTTACTTGCCTGTATAGCTGTATTCATTGGATTGGGGGCATTATTCCTGCTCCAGGAAACCTATCATAAGGATATGAATTATGAAGAATAACCCTTAACCCGTTAACCCCTTTGTTGAAATGTTGAATTGTTGAATTGTAAGTCCCCTTAACCCTTAACCCGTTAACCCCTTTGTTGAATTGTTGAATTGTTGAATTGTAAGTCCCCTTAACCCTTAAC
>JAWXBI010000088.1:0-3410 GCA_034439915.1 Saprospiraceae bacterium
ATTTATAATGCACCCGATCCAAGAAATAAAAAATTAGATTACTTTATTTTTAAAGATGAAAAAATCATTACAGATGAAGTTGCCAAAATGTATTATCATGTCGTAAAGCAGCTTTTTGAGGAGAGTCCTACTGTTTTCAGCCATCCTGACCTTAAGATTTTATTGGGATTAAGCACAGATCCAAATATTTTAAGAACACCGTATAAAATTAATTCAAGCTATTTTATAGAATCAAATATTGATAACAATACAAAATTTAAGCGGCTTAGAACTTTACTCACAAAATTCGATGCAGAGGAGGAATTATTAATCAATTTTTCCAATCGAGAATTAGATGAATTGGAATCTGATATAAGGGACCGAGCATATTGGGATGAAAACTCAAGTATGGAAAGTCTTTGGGTAATAGATGAATGTATTAAAATAATACATCAATTTAACACAAATATCAATTTGAATTATACGCAATCATACATAGGTTTAACACAAAGTGGAAAAACCCAAAATTTTGCAATATTTACCCCAAAACAAAGGTTTGTTAGGGTAGGAATTAGCGTTATAAATGGCGAGGGCTGGCAAAGGGTACTTGAAGATTCAGGATTTAAAGTGCTATCAATTGGAAAACGCTCCGGTAGGATCAGGTTTAGAATATCACGTGAGCAAATATTTTCTTGCAGTTCAATATTAAAGGATCTGTTCTCTGAATCCTATGAAAATTGGATAAATTAGATAAATCAATTGTTAATTATCTATATTACCATATGAAAAAATCAAGAAGGACATTTTTGAAAAAAACGCTTGCCGGAACCTCCATCGCCCTAGCAGGCGGCATATTGCCCGGGTTCAGCGCAGCCAGTTATAACCGGATCAGGGGGGCTAATGAACATTTTAGAGTATCCGTCATGGGGGTCAATTCGAGGGGGCTTGCCCTGGCCCAGACCTTCGCCCAACAAGACAATTGTGACGTCCTGCATATTTGCGACGTAGATAAAAAAGCAATCGCCGGATGTCAAAAAAAATTGGAAAGTATTCAATCCGTCAAAACCCAGGGATATAAAGATTTTCAATCTTCCCTGGAATCCAACGATATAGATGCCCTTGTCATTGCTGCTCCTGATCATTGGCATGCACCAGCGGCCTTGCTGGCGCTTAAAGCCGGCAAACAAGTCTATATCGAAAAACCGTGCAGCCATAACCCCAATGAAGGGGAACTTCTGGTGAAAGCGGCCAAACAATATCAGAAAAAAATGCAGATGGGTAATCAGCGCCGGTCATATCCAAATATCGTCCTCGGCATGCAGGAATTAAAAGATGGCGCCATAGGTAGGGTTTATTTTGGCAAAGGCTGGTATACCAACAACCGGGAATCGATAGGTACAGGGAAAACCAGTGCGGTACCGGAATGGTTGGATTGGAATCTATGGCAAGGCCCTGCACCACGCCAGCCTTATAAAGACAATATCGTGCATTACAACTGGCATTGGTTTTGGCATTGGGGGACTGGCGAAGCATTAAACAATGGGACACATATGATCGACCTGTTGCGTTGGGGCATGGAGGAAGATTATCCGATAAGGGTAAGCTCCAATGGGGGCAGGTACCGTTACAAAGACGATTGGGAGACTCCCGATACCCAGGTGATCAACCTTGATTTTAAAGATGGCAAATCCATGACCTGGGAAGGCCGAAGTTGTAATGGGGTTTATGTAGAAGGCAGCTCGGTGGGTGTTGTATTCTACGGAGAAAAAGGCAGTATGTTATTTAATGGCGGTAATGGATATACCATTTACGATCTCAACAACAAAATTGTAAAAACGATAAAACCTGAACAAAAATCCGATGCCCGGAATATAGCGGATCCTTCCGGTGGCCTGGACGGCATTCATGTCCGCAATTTTTTTGACAGCATCAATGGCAAGGCCAGCTTGCATGCCGATATTGACTCCGGCCACAAGAGTACTTTATTGATGCAACTGGGAAATATTGCCTATAGGGTTGGAATGACCCTCGATATTGATCCTACCAACGGTCATATCCTTAATAATATCGCAGCACAGAAATTCTGGTCGCGCGAATATGAAAAAGGATGGGAGTTAAAATTGTAATACCCCGGTTAATGTTAACCCTTTAAACCATATAACCCGATGTCATCCAGAAGAAAGTTTATAAAAACAGTAGGTGCCGGTGCAGGACTTGCCTCCCTGGCATTTACTTCTAAATCAGCTATGCCATTTGTTGAACCCGGCCCTACTTTCAACGCTTTGCGTATAGGGATCATTGGAGCAGAAAATTCGCATACCATAGGATTTGGTAAAATGTTCAATGTCGAAAAAAAATTCCCTGAAGCAACGATCACCCATGTTTGGGGTGAGACAGAAGCCCTGGCCCTGAAAGCTTCGGAAGGAGGTAAAATACCAAAAATAGTGAAAGACCCCCGGGAGATGATGGGCGAGATCGATGCCCTGATCGTCGATCATCGACATGCAAAATATCATCTGGCGGCTGCCACACCTTTCGTCAAAGCCGGTATTCCTACCTTTATAGATAAACCATTTTGTTACCGGGTAGATGAAGGCCGTGCTTTTTTAAATATGGCCAAGGAAGTCGGCACTCCGGTCACGTCTTATAGTTCGGTAGCGCATACAAAAGCAACCTATGATATTAAACAACAATTGCAAAGTTTAGGAGAGATCAATCATGTCGTCCGATATGGCCCGCTCGATCTTGATTCAGAATACGGTGGGGTGTTTTTTTATGGTGTTCATCTGATCCAACCCCTCATGTTTATGTTTGGGGAAGATATTCAAAGAGTAAAAGTTATCCGGAGCGGAAAACAAGGCAACGCCAGCCTCGTTTATAAAAATGGTTTATTTGTAACCTTGATTTTTAAAAACCTTTCCTATGGCTGGGAAACTTTTGTCGAAACTAAAAAAGGTCTGACTGAATTAAAATCAACAGTGGATGAACCCGATCCCCCCATGATGGATGCTGAAATGGTCAATATGTTCAGGACCCGCAAAGAGCCCCGTACTCATAAAAGTATGTTGACCGAAGTAGCGATTCTGGAAGCTTTGGAAAAATCGGCAATAACTGAAAAATGGGAAGAAGTTTATGCAGTATGAGCCGCGAGCCATGAGCCGTGAGCTGCGAGCTTACCTATACTAACGCTGACCCTTCAAACTTTTAACCTTTTAACCTTTGACCTTTGACCCTTTTTTGACCTCTGACCTTTGACCTTAACCCTCTTAACCTCGGCCTAACTTACCAACTTACCAACTAACCAACTGACCAACTGACCAACTGACCAACTGACCAACTAACCAACTGACCAACTAACCAACTAACCAACTGACCAACTAACCAACTAACCAACTGACCAACTAACCAACTAACCAACTGACCAACTAACC
>JAWXBI010000089.1:0-7635 GCA_034439915.1 Saprospiraceae bacterium
CCGGTACTGACAAAATATAGAAAAGGGATCAGCATCGGAAACATAAATCTCAATTCCTTGTGGCCCACTAACACATGGCCGATAATAAACGGTATCAACATCCAGGTAAATGGATGTCTGCGGGATCTCCATAACCCGATTAAAAACAAACCCAATAATAAAAAATTTAGTCCAGGGCCAAGTGTTTTGAATAATTCTGTAAAATAATACCACCAGGGAGCTGTACCGAAAGTGGATGCCATGCCATGCGTGATGTTGGAATGAAAATATATATAAGGAGTGAATTGCCAGGAATGATACAACCAGTAATCTACTGCAAAACCTATCACAAGGCCAAACAGAGTGCCAGCTATAAAATAAAACCATTGCTGGAGATTCAATTTCCGGAAAACCAGTAACCAGGCCAAAAAACTAAGTATAGCAAAAGCCATCTGGTACCTCAATTGAAAGGCCAGGCTCACTAATAACCCACCTAATAATAGTTTGAATATTTTTTTCTTTACCGAATCCCCTGTAGAATTTAAAACAAACAAGATTCCGCTAAAAAACGATAGCGCAGACCAGTTTTCAGATGAAAATCGAACATGCAGAAATGGAGCAAGCCATAAAAAAAAACTAAGTACCAAAAAACCCTGGCTGGCTTTTCTCGAAGCATGTTGTGTCTGAATGTATCGGGCTGTCTGGAGAATTAAAATTAAACTCAATAAAGCCGAAAACAGCCTCAGCATAAAAGCCAGATGAAATGGATTAGTGAGGCCCAGTGTACGCAAACCACTCATAACGGCATAGGCAATGAAGGGCTGCAATCCTGGCCTGATCTGATCATGAAATTCCCAGGCCAACCCTTCTTTAAGTGTCAGACCGGATTTAAAATTGGCATACTCCAATAGTTGATAATGTTCATCCGGATGATAAAATCCATCCGACCTCCAGGCCATGATCAACAATATTATAATACCAGGGATAGCGAGTCCGTTTGCCACAATAAATTTGGCAACGTGGTGCGTGCTCAAACAAATGTTTTAATAAAGTTAGTAAAATTGAGAGACAAGAGTTATATTTTTTTGAAACTATCAGACTACCTGCGAAAGTATATTTCCTTAACATCCTCTATTTCGGCCTTTGGCCTGTCGTACCACGTTTTCACCTATCTTGCCGCAGCATCCTGTTTATTTTCCTATTTTTGACCACCCTGAACTATGGAGATCAAAAGATACCTCGTCACCTCTGCTTTACCCTATGCCAATGGCCCACTGCACATTGGCCACCTCACCGGAGCCTATCTTTCAGCAGATATTTTTGTGCGGTTCCTCCGGCTGACGGGAAAAGAAGTATTGTGGGTTTGTGGCTCTGACGAACATGGAGCAGCCATCACCGTAAAAGCAAGAAAAGAAAATACCACACCGAAAAAGATCATAGACCAATATCACCAACAAATTAAATCTACTTTTGAGCGTATTGGAATTTCCTTTGATATCTATGACCGGACATCGGCTCCCATCCATCATGAAACCAGCCAGGATTTTTTCAGAACTCTTTATCAAAAAGGCGAATTCCAGGAATTGGAAAGCGAACAATATTATGATGAATCCGTCCAACAGTTTTTAGCTGACCGGTATATAACGGGTACCTGCCCAAAATGTGGAAATCCTTCTGCCTATGGTGATCAGTGTGAACGGTGCGGTTCTACGCTGAGCCCTACAGACCTTATTGACCCAAAATCCACCTTGAGCGGCAATACCCTAGTGATGAAGCCTACCAAACATTGGTATCTACAACTCAATAAACACCAGGAATGGCTGAGGGAATGGATTGAAACCGGAAAATTGGACGGTGTGGAGCATCATGATCCCAATGATTGGAAACCCCATGTACTCGGCCAATGTAAATCGTGGCTTGATGGCGGATTGGAACCCCGCTCTATGACCCGCGACCTGGATTGGGGTGTAGATGTACCCCAGGAAATCCCGGGTTCTGTGGGAAAAAAATTATATGTTTGGCTGGATGCCCCGATCGGTTATATCAGTGCCACCAAAACCTGGGCACTCGAACATCAGGAGGATTGGGAAAAGTATTGGAAAAATCCGGAAACCGCTTTGATCCATTTTATCGGCAAGGACAATATCGTATTTCATTGCCTTATATTCCCGACCATCCTCAAATCCCACGGTGGGTATAACCTTCCCATCAATGTGCCTGCCAATCAGTTTATGAACCTGGAAGGGGACAAGGTATCTACTTCACGCAACTGGGCGGTGTGGATCCATGAATACCTGGACGAATGGCCTGGTCAGGAAGATGTCCTGAGGTATTATCTCATCAAAATGATGCCCGAGCAGAGGGATAGTGAGTTTACCTGGAAAGGGTTTCAGGATGCCAACAACAATGAACTCGTCAACAACCTGGCCAATTTTATCAACAGAGTTTGTGTTTTGATCAACAAATATTATGGTGGCCTAATCCCCGATTTTAATCCCGATCAACCGTTTGTCGGCACAGAGGAGCCGGATTTTGATTCTTTTCATGAAGTAGAATTGTTAAACCTTTTCGACCGGATCCAGGACCTGAATCAAAGCATCCGAGAGTTCCGGTTTCGCGATGCCTTAAAAAGCCTGATGGATATGTCCAGTACCGGAAACACCATATTACAGGCAAATGAACCCTGGAAAAAAGAAAAAACAGAACCGGAAGTAGCTAAAGTAGTACTCAATTATTGCGCTCAATTGGCTACTGCCCTGAGTGTGTCTATACGCCCGTTTATGCCGTTTACTTCTGATAAATTGAGGTTGCAGTTAGGGCTGGAAGGTCTGAAAGATCATAATGAACTCAACGATTTATTAGACAAATTATCGGAAGGGGAATTACTTGTGCCCGTAGGTCATAAAATCAATGAAGCGGTCCATTTATTCTCACGGGTTGATGACCAACTAATTGAGGCCCAGATGAATAAACTGAAACGCGGCCACGCTTTAGTTGCCCCTACACCGGTACAAAGCATCCCGCTGAAAGACACCATCTCCATCGAAGAATTTAATAAGGTCGATCTCCGGGCCGGTACCATACTAACTGCAGAAAAAGTCGCTAAAGCAGACAAATTGTTACACCTTACCGTTGACCTGGGTTTTGAGCAACGGACTATTTTGAGTGGTATTGCCCAGCATTTTAAGCCTGCTGATCTCCCCGGTCAGCGGGTGGTGATCGTTGCCAATCTGGCTCCCCGGAAGATGAAGGGCATTGATTCCAATGGTATGATTTTGTTGTCTGAAAATACCGATGGAGGTCTAAAATTTGTGGAGCCGCGGACAGAAGCAGAAAATGGAAGTGTAGTGAAATAGCCCCCCCTAAAAAAAATTTTCTTCAGAAAGTATTATCGCGCAGTACTTTAATTTAAGGAGCAGTATATTTTACTCCGCCATCCGGGATGGCCTGGCTATAGAATTTGATACCTATTTTAATTTAACGATAATTTCCCGGGAGAAATATCCAATGATCATGATGGGTTTTTAATACGGATGTTTCCAATATTCTGGTCATCCAACTTCGGCCGGTTCTGGATGTTTTTAACCCGGAGTATGGAATGTATCATCTGGTAAAAGTAGAATATGATCCAGGTCTCCAGCCACTTTGTTTCAAACATCAGATGCCGATATGACCTAAAAGAATATTTATAACGATCTTTTTACTGGACCTTAAGCATCCCTTTGACTTGTTGTAGTGGACCGTTTTCCCAGCGGGCATAATAGGTGCCGGAGGATTGGCCTTCCAGGTCCAGGTCCATAGTATACTTGCCTTTATTCAATTCATTATTGACGAGGGATTTAATTAAAGCACCTTGATTATTAAACACCTGCAACCGCACAAACCCACCAAAACTTTCAAAGTCGATCCTCGTCTTGGTCACAAATGGATTGGGGTAAACCTTGACCACCGGGATTCCATTGATGGTATTTTGATCGTGAGTTGCTGTAGACAGGCAAGAGGCAGGGTGGAGGATGGGTAAATTTTGAAATTTATCAAACAAAATGGCATTGACATCAGCCTGTGGAACACAAAACCATTGATTGAGAAAACTACCATAAACAGACCTGAAATCGTATTGCATAGGGAGGTTGCTGTTGAAATCAGCGTTGGCATTGATTATAGGATTGGTGCCCACCACACCGGGTATAATATTTTTACCAAAGTAGATAACAGGCAAAGCAGAACCATGATCGGTGCCCAGGGAAGCATTGGATCTTATCCTACGTCCGAATTCGGAAAACGTAAAACCTGCCACACGATCTTCCAGACCCAGCAATTTTACATCATCGGAAAAAGCGGCGATATTATCGGATATGCCTTTTAATAAATTGGCATGAGCACCCTGGGTAAAATTGGCAGCGTCGACCTGGGTCGAGTGGGTATCAAATCCGCCTGTACTCACCCAATAAATGCGGGTCTTCAATCCCCCGGCAATCAGACGGGCTACAATTTTGAGCTGATTGGTCAGGTTATTGGCCGTTGAAGTCCCGTTTACCACAGGATATTTAGAAGAAAGGTTTTTGGATTTGTTGTAAGCGGCGAGAATGACATCGCCAAATTTATCCGCCTGCCGTTGAACCTCCCTGAGATAGGATAATTCTTTACCGAGGTAGTCTGCGGGAGCCGGATCTTTAAAAATATTGCCAGTCAGGTTGACCGGATCACTGGCACTATTGATGGAAATGCCCATATTGACCCCTATCATCTGTAACCCCAATCCAATCCCTTCTCCGACCCGGATAGCCAGGGGATCCGGCATCACGCTATTGGGGTAACCCATAGGGTAATTGGCATATTCGTAATTCAGGTATCGGCCGGCCCAACCACTGTCCAAAAACTCATTGGAGTCCGATGCACTCAACCAAATGTCTGTTGCCCTGAAATGGGAATAACTGAAATTTGGGTAACCAACATTCTGGATTACCCCCATTTTACCTTCCTTATACATATCCGCCAGCGCTGCCATAGCAGGGTGGATCCCTGTTTTATCGGTGAGCTTGAGGATGCTGGAGGCATTCATAAGCATGTTGCTGCGCACCACTTTTAAATTGTCGTATTGATCCAGTGGAAAGATCGTATTGAGGCCATCATTGCCCCCATTGCATTGAACGATGACCAATACCCGGTCAGTCTCATACATCATATCATACAAAGCCTGCAACATCGGGTTGGAAGGTGCCGCACTGATGGAATGACCACCAATGACGGTTGCCGCTGCTGCTCCGGGTATATTTTTTATAAATGATCTTCTTTTCATGGTCAAATCTTGAATGGAGAATTAATGGAGATGAAATTCAGCAGCAGAAAACATATACACAAAAAGGTCCTGCAGCTGTTTGGGAACTTGCCTGGCGTCCGGATTAGTGGTAGCGGGGTTTGCAGCGTAATCAGAATAAGCCGCTGTCCAGTAGATGTCGGAAGATTGGCCTTTAAGCAAATAAGTGGTTTTGAGTGCATCTTTAATGCTTTGAGATACACCGGGGCCATAAAATAATTCTACCAATTGGGCGATCAGTAAATTCGGATCGTGAGGGGAATTCAGCTTTTTAACCACGGCTACCGTGTCTGCTTTAAATACCTTGTTTTTACTCTCGTTGTAGACCCATTGTGTGCCGTTACCGGTGCTGATTCCTCTTACCACCAGGTTATCGATGACGGTCAAACGAGCAGGATAAGTTGCAGTATCCACCCACAACTCATGAAACGAAGGACTTTGATAATAAGCCGGCCATCCCGCTACATTGGGAGGATCTCCCAATTCCAGGCCTTGACTGTTCATGCCATTAAACAACTGGGAAGCAAAAAAATAGCGGGATTCAAATGCATTCTGTTCGGCTGGCCAGGGTATTTCCAGT
Source organism: Saprospiraceae bacterium (assembly GCA_034439915.1). GTDB lineage: Bacteria > Bacteroidota > Bacteroidia > Chitinophagales > Saprospiraceae > JADJLQ01. The sequence continues at coordinate 5,877 of JAWXBI010000089.1, forward strand.
TGCCGGGCCATACCGATAGTAAAATCAGCCGGGCTTTTGATCATTACCCCTCTGTATTCCGATTTAAAAAACCAGTCACTGGTAAACAAAGCTTTGAGGACCGGTTTGATCTCATAACCTGAACTCCTGAACAATTCCGCCAAAGGCGTAACCAGATTAGCTTCTGTTTCAGGGGTGATGTCGTAATAAATAAAAAAAGTAATGAGTTTACGAACCAGGAATTTTGCGGTTTCCTCCTGGGCAAAAATCATATCGAGTAATTCGTTGAGTTCTTCGGAACCCGCCGTTGTGGTTGACTTTCCTTTGATCAACTTATTAGCGTAAAATGAGGAAAATTGTTTATCCTTATTGTCGTGCCTGTTGGGGCGGAACAAGGGCTGATAATTATCTGCATAATTTATAGTCCATCCTGTAAGTACTTTTGCCGCTGCCTTGACGTCGTCTTCCGTGTATTTTGAACCCGGACCCTTACCCAGACAAAACAATTCCTGTAATTCCCTTCCATAATTTTCGTCCGGAGCGGCCGACGTGTTCTTTTCGCCGTTGAGGTATCTTAGCATCGCACCATCCACGGTAATGTCATACATGAGTTTACGGAAATTACCGATGCAGGAAGCCCTTAAAAGAATGTTGTAGCGATATGCCAGGTCGGGCAGGTCGACCACATCATTAGTATCGGTGACCAGGTGATTGTGCCAGAACAAAACCATTTTTTCCCTCAAGGTCCTTTCCTGCTGAGTCATCAATTGAATCCACCATTGTTTATAGGAACCCCGACGGGCACCGTTGGGATTTTGTTCTGCCGGATTGGGTCTGATATTGATCCAAGTTTGGCCAAAGGGCACCCCCGAATCAAAATTGGTGAGTGCCCTTCCCTGATAAGCCCGGATAGGCGGCATAGGGGCTGCAGAGGAGATGTTTAATAATTGATCGACAACTTCATTCAAAGTTTTGCCTTCAAAGGCCTTAAGGTCGCTGCTGCTGACTCCGAATAAGGTGCGCCGGAGGAGGTGGAGTAATTCTGATTTTCCGAAATTACCGGTGTATGGTGTCACCGCCAAAGGACCAAAGTTAAGCATGAGGACGTGTTTACTTATCTAATATACGTTAAACAAGGGTTAGACGATAGTTTGATTCCGGAGTTTAATGCCCATGCGTTATTAATTTTTAGCATCCGGGGGACACTTTAATTTTTCCATTCCGGGGTGGGGTAGATACTCAAACCCGCATTGGCCACGGCATATACCTCAACAGGATCGGCGACGTTTTTTAATAAAAGTTTACCCAAGGACTGGGTTTTGATGTCCATCTGATTTTTTAATTCATCGCGGACTTTTGCTGAAATAAAAATACTCCCGGGAACAGCAAAGGATTCGAGGCGAGCGGCCAGGTTGACCCCATCTCCGAAAATATCATTGTCATCGATTATAATGTCTCCCTGATGGATACCTATACGCAGGGGTACCTGGGGGGTCTGTTGCATAACTTCCTGGATCGATATAGCAGCCCTAACCGCTTCGATGGGGCTTTGAAACATACATAGTATGCCATCTCCTCTGAACTTTAGGATTTTGCCCTGGTGTAATACGGATTGACGTTTCAGTGTGTGATACAATTTTTGACTTTGTGTATTGGCCTTACGTTCATCTTCCTGCATGATACGGGTAAAACCAACTATATCGGCAAACAAAATAGCTGCCAACTGCCGGGTTTGAGACATAAGGCAAAACGAATTTGGTATGAAGATAAAAAATCTACC
>JAWXBI010000090.1:0-4918 GCA_034439915.1 Saprospiraceae bacterium
GCTATATCTATTACACTGTAAAAATCATCTTCAGTTTCTAATGAAACAATGAATATTTGTGTTTTGGGTTTTAGGGAAGTTATTACTTGATAGTCTGTTCCCGGACCCTCCCTAAGATTTACCTGTTTTGAAATTGTCCCAAGATATGATTGGGAATATGATGTCAGTCCAATGATTAGGATTGTCAGTAATAAAAGGAAAGCCTTTAAGTTAATTTTCGACTGTAATGGACGGTCGTTGTGTGTTGGGGCAAAAGCAAATGTGCTGCAATTGTGTGTTGGTTTGTAGGTGGCTTTGCAGCTCTTTTGTTTTTGCGAAGTGTAGGTTTGAAGATTCATGTCGGATGTTTTTGGTTGCTTGTTGAAGTTACGAATTGCCGCTATAGCATTCCGCACAACATCTTTATATACGCAACTAATTGCGTATACATTCCAATGTCTTAACCAAAATTATGACAAATTCAGCATATCTATGGGTTTTGAATGCGATATTTATTTGGCGTCGGTGAGGTGAGTATAGATCTTACTAGTTTTAGAGAATTTGCTTATATTCTAATCTGATGAATTTTATAATGAGTCAAATTTTAATTAAATCAAAAGGAGGAAGGGAAATTACTATACTCATACCAATTCCTCCCATCGTTCTACTTAACGTTAATTTGTGAATTTGATACCTACAGACAAAGAAAATTGTGAATCTCCTTTTTTAAATGAAACCAAAGGCTCCAAATAGAAATTATTCAACTTAGCTGCTGTAGATATTCCAAAACCTACCGAATTGACATTGCCGAAGTATCCACTTAAACTTGCCGTTGTTTTAACTCAACCAACACCTATACTTGGAATAAGACTATTATTCTGATCTAGTTCAAATTCGTGCAGAACATTCAGAGAGAAACCGTATGTATTGAAGTTTAAGCCTTGGATTTTAGGAAATGAATTATGCTGATAATGAATCCCTAAGTTTAGACTAACCGGAGAGTCACTTTCACCCTGTTTAATGGCTAATAGGTCAATATAGGGTCTAATGGCTGTAGAATTTAAATCCAAATCTGAAATATTTTCAGAGCCTGCCACTAGACCCAAGGTTAATTTACCATTAAAGGTATAACCAGCTCCTAAACCCAATATTGTGCTAGCTGATGAGGTCCCTAATTGTCCAGCTAGATGAAATCCACTGGAATTAGGTTCAAACAGATAGTTTTGTGAATGGATAGAACCATAAATAAATGAACTAAGGACGATAATTAAAATTGTTTTCATAAGTTATTGATTATTGATTTAAAAAAAAGGGTAGGAAATCCTACCCTCATGATTTGCACTATTGCACTATTGCACTATTGCAGTATTGCAGTATTGCAGTATTCCTGGATGAAAGTGCAAAAGTGCAAAAGTGCAATACTGCAACTTCCCAGGATGGAGAAATCAGTTACCCAGATACCAGGACGGTGTTTTCATCTCCAGGCTTATTTTAAGCTCCTCCATGATCTTTTCTCCGGTCACTCCCCTGTCCAGGAAACCAACGATATAGGAGCTCTTATTGGCTTCCGTAACGAGGTTATACAGATTCCACAAACTGATATCTCCCTGGTTGTGACTAAAATGATGATCTGCATAGTATCCTTTGACTACGGAGGATAACTGTGAGCTTGTCAGAGCCATTTCAGGTGCATTTTCATCGTAGGGTTGCATGGAACACCTCCCGATAAAATGAGCAAACTGGGAGGCATTAAGGCTGTAATTTTCAAGTCCTGAAAGCCAGTTCAGATGCTTTTCAGGTTCATAAACTCTCATCATCTCCCTAGCCTGGGCACTTATGAGGGGAGCTGAGGATGCTTTTAACTCCAGGACTGCGCCATCTGAAGATACACAGAGGTTTGAGCATACCCAGACCTGGAATCCTACAAAGAATTTAAAATGCTGTACTGCCATATGATTTCGACCCAGGTTGTCCCAGGAGTAAGACTTTATTCCACCTACGACCAAAGACAGATCTTTGCCATCTACCCTGGAGGTGATCTTGGGTATTTTTAACAAAAACATCATCCTTTCGTAATACAGGGTGACCTCATGAGGCAGGAGTTCATTTGCTTGCTTATTCCTTGCCTCCGGAATCCTCCCCATTATGGGATGGGATACCCTGATTTCAGGTTCAGCAAGTTCATATCCCAGATCTAAAAGAGTTTCAAAAGTGGTATCCACTATTTGGGACTGGGAGATCAATGGAGTGTTATCTTTTGAGAATACCGGGATAATGTGTTTTTCCCGGATCTCGTTTAACTCCAATGGAATAGTATTAGCTACAATGAATGGGTTATTGTCCATTTTGGATAGTTTTAAGGTTAGAAAATTGGTTAACCAGGGATGCTTTCTTTTCGCTAAAGAGCTTTATTAATTGTTCATCCTTGCTCAAATAAATATTGTTTTTGTAAAGTTCTCCAAGCTCTTTAATAGACTTGGCTAATTGAATCCTGAGTGTCAAATCATCGACCCCGTTCTTCGAATCCTTGTGGCTCAAACAAAAAAGCCCCGGTAACCCGAGGCTTTCTTTGTTGACCCACAAGGATTCGAACCTTGACAAGCAGAACCAAAATCTGATGTGCTACCTTTACACCATGGGTCATGCTTTTGGAAGCGGGTGCAAAAATATGCTTTTTATAGTTTATTGCAAAATGATTCAAGAGTTACCGGAAGATTACGGGAGATATTCTGAAAGTCCGAAATTGGAATAGTCCGAATCTCAGCCTCACCCTAGACTAGACTTCGTGGCGAGCCCTTGCCCTCAGCCCCTTGCCCTTTCCCCCTTGCCCTTTCCCCTATGCCCTTTTATCTTTCCCCCATGCACTACCTTCAATCCGTCAAAAACCTTTTCCTCTACTATAAAACCCTGGGAGAAAAAGCCATGGACCAACTGGAACCCGAACAGCTTAATTTCCAGTTTAATGAAGACTCTAACAGCATAGGGACCATTGTTAAACACCTCTCTGGCAATATGATCTCCAGGTGGACAGACTTTATGACTACCGATGGAGAGAAAACCAACCGCAACAGGGACCAGGAATTTGAAAATGACCTGGTCACCAAAGGCCAGATAATGGATAGATGGAATGAGGGTTGGGCAGTATTATTTAATGCGCTGGATTCCCTTCATGAAGCAGACCTGGATCTCATCGTTTATATCCGCAACGAAGGCCAGACTGTCATGGAAGCCATCAACCGGCAACTGGCGCATTATCCTTATCATGTCGGTCAAATCATTTTTGGTGCCAAAGCCATAAAGTCTTCCCCCTGGTCGAGTCTGACTATACCACGCAACCAGAGTACCAGTTATAACTCGGATAAATTCGCCAAAGAAAAAGCAGTCCGTAATTTTACGGAAGGTGAAATAGAGAAGTTGAATAAGTAAGTCAGTAAATCAGTCGACAGTTAGTCAGTAACGCAGTAGTCGGCAAGTCCGAAAGACCGGGAGCCGAAATATGAAAAGTCGGAAAGTCAGACAGACCGAAAAATCGGGAAGTCCGAAAAAGAAAGATTGAAAGCACTTTAATTGTCAACCTTTGACCTCCCCTCAACCCTCAGCCTCAACCTTAGCCTCAACCTCAACCTTAGCCTCCCATCTCATCCGCACTAGGCCCATACGGACCGGGTATTGGTATGTTCAACAACCTCAGGAATACACCAAGTTGTGCACGGTGATGTGCGTTCTGACCAAATGCATGCCGGACCGCTTCCCATTTTTCCAAGTCTGCATAAACCTGATCCCCCGCACACATGACCCATCTTTTTTGCAGGATATCATCTGAGGCATTATTCAGCGCTTCCCTGGCTTCATCCAGGCATTCATCAAATCGTTTTACCAGGTCTGTAGAGGAGTTCATGTCCACCGGGGCATATGGGTTGTCTGTAAAATCCCACTTATCCTGATTGAGGGACATGACGATCATCAACGGGATTTCAGCTAAATGACTGGTAAGCGATTTGACGGTCATACTTTTTGGATGCGGCTGCCAATCCATTTTATCTTTCGGGACTAGTTGCAACATCCGTCGGGTCTGAACCGATTCAATTTCGAGTTCTCTTTTAAATGCATCAATGAAACTGATCATAATTATTTTGTTTTATAAGTCAAAATAAATCCAATACCGTGACAGGGGTATGTCAGCAGTTCTGGGATCAGTTCATATTTTTTTTGCCAGTATATCCAGGTGTTTTTTTACTTCCAGTTTCAACTCTTCAGGTCCAACTATCTCAGCATAGGCTCCTATCATCATATACCATTGAGCAAAGCCGGTCAGGCTATACGTCAAGAACTGCAGAATATGGTGCTCTCCTTGGATTTTTTCTGAAACATAACCGTTATAATATTTCTGGTCCCCCAGGTACTTGACGGCAACCCCTGTCATCCGCAATTCGACTGAAAGCAGATTTTCTTTTCGTTTAAACTGGCCGAGGTATTTTTTTAAAGTAGGATGCTTGATGGTAAAATGTTGTCCCGTAGGCGAAACCTTTTTAAACCTGTCCAACCTGAAATCCCGGTAATCCTTTCTCAGGTGACAATAGGCTACCAGGTGCCATTTACTCAATTGATAAAATATACCCACCGGTTCAATTTCCCTGCCGGTAGTCTGATCAGCGTTCCTGGCCTGATATTCAATTTTCAACCTTTGTTTTTTTGAGATTGCTTCTATAAGAGGCTGTAGAAAATGTGATCCCGTTGTGGGTACAGGCAGATAAGGATTATGCAGTACCTGGATGTTTTCATCCAAAGCAGCCAGGTAATCTTTGTCCGATTTGTGCAAGACGGATTTGATTTTATATAAAGCAGATTTATAATCCTGATCAAGCCCCTGGTCAGTATGTTTTTCAATCAATTTTTCAGCCGTTATCAGGGCCGTTGCCTCCTGGAGGGTAAAACTAAC
>JAWXBI010000091.1:0-6246 GCA_034439915.1 Saprospiraceae bacterium
AGGTTGAGAAACTTTCGGACTTCCAGACTTTCGGATTAGATAGGGTTGAGGGATAAGGGTTGAGGGCTCTCGCTGCTCGTTTCTCGCTGCCCGATACTCGCAGCTACTTCAAAAGAAAATCCCCATTCTCAGGATTGATGACCGAAGTTGAGTTTGGAGCCAAATCTATGGTGATTTTATTTCCGTTTTTGAGGGTAATGGTTTTAGTCCCTCCGGTTTTAGTATGAATTGTCAATGTGCCATTTCCCCCATAAAATATGGCTTCCCCTTCGTGATAAATATGTGCCCCTGCAGTTTTAAATATATATCGCCATAATTCAGGGTTGGACGGGGGCAAGCTTAAAAACCAGGTTGTGCAAGAGTCCAATTGTTTTTTAGCAAATCCAACCTGATTGGTGCCGTTCACCGTTCCCATGGATTGTGCCTCCTTGTCCTTGACTATAAATAGAGGCGAGATCACTGAGTCCCAGACAGAAAAAGTATAATTGCGGACAATATTGGAATCCACGGTTATAGATATTGGTTTTTTGGGTTCTGTTTTTTCAATTTGAATGCCGGTGACATCGTAAATAAATGGAGAATAGAGTAAGTAGCTATCACTATAACCCGGTGCATAAATCCAAACCAGATGACGGCCGCCCTTGGCTACTTTGTCTGCAATTGTTTTTTTCTGAGCGGGTTTTAATAAAAAGGTATTGACAAAAACAATGGCTTTGTAGGGTTCCAGATCAATCTTTTCCAGATCAGCTACGTGAATGACATCGTGGACGACCCCGCTTTTAAATATTCCAACAGTGGGCCAGTTGTTCCCCCAGTGGTTGAGGGCATTGCGTTTTTTATCACTACCCATATGATAAAAGGATTCGGTATCATAAACCAATAGGACATCTGCATCACTTTTATAGGGTTGGTTTAATTGTGTGGTCCCTAAAGATTTTAATTGTTTGATCTGTCCCAGTATGCTGGGTTCGTCCCACCAGCCAAAGGATCCATGATCACTCAATCTTGGACCCCCGTTAAAGCCGGAAGGGCCGAAATCATAAAACCACAAACCCTGGCCTTTAGACATGGTAAACATGACATTCCTCCTGACCTGGGCTATACTTTTTTTAACGCTCTCCGCATGATCTGTACTTTTTAAGGGGAGAAGGGGAGTCTGTTGATCCATCTCATCCAGCCAAAGTTTTCCATTAAGTGTTATGGAGTTGATCAATGACCTTGACCGGTATGGATCGCCCATTTCAACCGCCGATGGATAATACGTGCCGGGTGCACTGAGGTAATCAATATAGGGTGACTTTAAAACACGTTGTAACTCCAGATGTCCACCGGCAACATCGCGTCCAAACAACGAATAAAAATATCCATAAAAGGCTCCGGTTATGATCGGCCGTGGCCAGGATTCTTTGATGATTTTACAAAAATGGAGAATATCGTCCGCTACCAATTGATGCTGTGCCTCAAAATAATCTATGACTTTCTTTTCATGCACCGGGTCCCTGAACAGGCCTCCACGCGTTTCATTCCTTTCGGCCAGTGTAGGAAGTGAAGCGGTGGAAAGTTGAACTTCATAGTCATGCCAGGCATGTTGCAGGGCATCATTGGTTTTATATTTTTTAGTCAGCCAGGCTCTGAAGTATACCTCCATAGGTCTACTCATATCGGGGTCACTTTGAATAAATCCCCAATAATGCCATTCCCCATAAACACCACCAGCCACCTGGATACCGGCTAACGCATTGCCTTCCGGGGTCGTTTTTAACTTAGATAAAAATTCTTTCAGTTTATCCGAAGATTCTCTTACCCACTTTCCTGAAGCCAGGCTGGTGCGTGTGGGATTTTCTTCGTCATCCTCAATCAAACGTTGCAAGCCCCAATCGATGTCGGGCATGGAAGGGCCATCGGCATATATCGTGTTTTCTTCAGGATTTTTTTCTTGCCACCACTTGGGAGGGTTAACGTGAAAACGGATAAAAATGGCTGCCTGGGGACAAACATCCAGTACCCCTCTTAACTGGCGCTGGGCTAATTTTATATCTATTGTTCCGTCTTCTTTCCAAACATGATCAAACGCCAGGTCGACCTGGATCAATTTTATGCCCTGTTTGCAAAATGATTCCATATTGTACCGGGGCAATTCTTCCCAGGTCCATCTGCCACCGGGTACGTCGGTGAGGGAGTAGAACATAGGATACTCCGGTTTGTCATTCAGGAAAATGGTAGGGCGATTATTGAATTTGGCGACTCTGGCGGATATAGGGGATTGGGCAACTAACGAAAGCCCTGAATAGAATAGATTGATTAGAAGCAAACAGCAGAAGCATCTCATACACAAGTAAGGTTAGGCTATAAATTGATATCCATGAAATTACGAAAAAGTCACCGTCTCAACCCTTAATCCTCAACCCTCAATCCGCAATCAATCGTCAATCTGCAATCTGCAATCAATCGTCATCCGATGTTTCGGATCTTAAATCGTCTGTCTAAATCATCTTACACCTTCACCCACCTCTGCGTCTTATGGCTTTCGATGATACGGTCGCACAATAATAATTCGCGATGGCCTTCTTCGAATGTCGGGTAGCTGGGATTGTCTGGTTGTTTGCCTTCGGCCACAGCCTTATAGATTTCTGTAAAAAGTTGTTTGGAGGTACTGCCGAAGCCTTCATTATGCCCACCGGGATAAGAGATGATACTTCTCACCGATTTGTCAACCAAAGACGGGTCGCGCATCAGGACTGAATTGGCAGTATTCCGGTTGCCTATCCATAATTCATTGGGTGATTCGGAACACCAGGCCAGGGTTTGTTTGGATCCGGCTATTTCGAGGTTAATCCTGTTTTTTCTGCCTGCAGCAACCTGGCTGACCGTGACAACACCTTTACAACCGTCATTGAATCTCAACAATACACTAGCGTAATCTTCCGTTGCAATCGGTACATCACTATAATCTTCAGGGGTCAATAGTTTTCCAGAATAAGTTTCTACCGGTTTGAGCGGTTTTTTACGGACAGGATGGATGGTTGAAAAATCTGCCATTACTTCAGTGATACTCAATCCCGATATGTATTCGATGAGGTCAATCAGATGGGAACCGATATCGGCGATGGCTTTGGACTCACCGGATTTATCCGGTTCCAAACGCCAGTTGTAGTCGGTTTCAAAAAACAACCAATCCTGCAGGTAAGATCCTATGATGGAATAGATTCTTCCGATCTCCCCGTTTTCGCGCATGGCTTTCATCTGTCGCACGAGTGGATAATACCGGATATTGAAACTTACGGCGTTGACTGCTTTTTTCTCTTTGGCAATGGCGATGAGTTCCTCCGCTTCTTTGACCGAGGTAGCCAGCGGTTTTTCGCAAACGACGTGTTTACCGGCCAATAAAGCCGTTTTGGCCATGGCGAAATGCAGGTTGTTGGGGGTACATATATGGATACAGTCAAAGTCGCATTCTTTGATCATTTTATCATAATCTGTATAATAAGCCGGGACACCGAGGGCAGTTGCTTTGTCCTTAGCTTCATTTTCTATGGGGTGAAACATGGCTACCACGTCCAGGGTGCCCACTCTCCGCAATGATTCAATGTGCACAGGGCCGATAAAACCTACACCGGCGACCACTACTTTTATTCTTTTAGACATATCGATGATGAATTTTTTGTTTTCCTGATAATCAAATTAACGGGGCAATTTAGGAAAATTTGGAGAAGAATGGTAAGGGTACTTGGGTTTAAGTTTAGTAGGATATTAGCGTTTAATTGAACTACTTGGCGCACGGAGAGCGCGGAGAACACGGAGATTATTGAAGAAACTAAAAGGGGGCCTTGTCGCAGGTATCAAATTCTTGAAGTATTGTCAACTATGGGGAATTTGGGAGGAATGGTAAGGGTACTTGGGTTTAAGTTAAGTGGGATATTTGCGTTTAATTGAACTACTTGGCGCACGGAGAGCACGGAGAACACGGAGAATATTGAAGAAACTATACTAAAAGGGGGCCTTGTCGCAGTTATCAAGTTCTTGAAGTATTGTCATAGATTCTTGGTTGCACCATTTTGATTCTCGGGTAGTTGATTTTTCAAAACATGCCTTTTTTTGATGTCATTGGAATGCTCCAAATAATTCTTAATACAGACAGAACCTACGCCGGAGGCGGCTACTTTTAGTAATTTTGACATATGGATGATGAATTTTTAGTTTTCCGGATCATCGAATTAAAGTGACAACTTAGGTGGAATCGGAAAGGTATTTGCGATATTAGTCAGATATCAAAGAGGTAATCTTTTTCACTTTGACTTTAGGGCAATATTTTTATCGAAAGTTAGAAAGGTATCGAAATTGATTTCAATCATTAATTCAAGTAGTTTCCCATTCGTGATCCCTTTCCAACCTTTATCTGCAACAGTATAGATCTCATGTTCATTTAAATCCAGTTTCAGCCTTTTGGGTAAATTTTCATCAAGAAGCAGCTTCATAGATATGCTCTATGTTTTTTGAAGTTAGGATTTCACTGGCAATCTCAATCAAGGCCATGGCCTGGTCCTTTGTTACGGTAGGAAAGTCTTCCAGAAGTTCATCTAAAGAAATTCCTTTTTCAAGGTGATCAAATAAGGATTGAATCGGCACTCTCGTCCCTTTAAAAACAGGAATTCCTGAAAGTATTTCAGGGTCGATATTTATATAGTCTTTGATTCTATACATTTATCAAAGATAGGAGTATTCTTTTGGCTCAATACCAAACGAGTAAGGCTCAAAAAATCGCTCTTTTTTGAAATAGAATGATTATGAGTAATGTTAATAAATGAAAATAAATATTTCTTAGTGTCACTTAAAGTCAGGCATGCTATAACTCTTCCCCACCTCATCCACAATCAATACCCAATCCTGCCCATATCCACTCGAAGGCGGGGTAAATTCCAAGGAGGTTTTATTTTCCATTTTCCCTACCGGTTTGTTTTCTCCGTTTTTAGGGTTGTACCAGGTGACATTGATTTCTTTGGCGGCAATTTTTCCGGTGTATAAGGTAAATTTTTTGCCTTGGGCTGTGTAAACAATAATATAATCTTTACCACGGGCAGCTTGCAGGTGATCATTATTTCCACCTTCTGTTGATATCAATGATTGATCCGGTATCCGATCAATAATCGGCCTGGCAGTCATGAGGGCTTTCATGTATTTCATTTGGTTGGCTCCTGGCAGATCGATCGCTACATACCATGGGAAATGCGGACCATTGACCGGAGTACGATGCGGAGCATACATTTGCCAAATATCATGGCATCCATAAGTATGCCCAAATGCACCGGCCAAAACAGAAAACCAGGCTGACTTGCGCACATCATAAGCACTGGAAGTGCCGAATTCTTTGGCATTAAAACAAACCGGGTGGTCTTCATAAATGGGTTCGCCATCCAGTACCGGTTTGGTGGGTTTGAGATCGTACGTATATTTTATCCGGTCCCAGACATTATTTTCCCGGCAATGCCCAGTCTGGAACATATTAAAATCAAGCCAGGCATCCTGGTGAAACCATTTAGCAGATCCACCGTCCTGCACTCCATTGGGCTGGGGATGGAAAGTCATCATGGTTTTGTCCTGGCCCCCTGCACCTTCGACCACGCCTTCGGCCATACTACGCCAAATGGCAACATCGGAATCATTGCGGGGGTTGCGGTCACCCCCAAGGATCCAGATTATATTTTTTTTGTTTTTATATCTATTACCTAGCCAACGACCATAAATTTTGGCATTGGATACATTGAATACCTCCGGTCCGGCTCCCCAGGTAGACTTAAAAACTTTGTCTCCCCAGGTTGGCAAAAGCCCCATGGTGAGACCTAATTGATTTGCTTTATCAATGATATAATCAACATGTTTGAAATAAGCCTCCCTGGGTTTGGTCGGGTCATCAGCTTCTAAGGGAATTTCTCCATAAAAATTGGGGTCATGAAGGCCATCAAATTCTGCCAAAGCAACGGCCTGGATCACAGTAAAGCCCTGATCGGCACGGATTTTCAGGTATTTGTCTGCTTCTTCCCGGGAGAGTCGGTGAAACAACTCCCAGGCAGTATCACCCATCCAGAAAAACGGTTTGCCATCTGCAGTTTCGAGGTAGCGGTTGTTGGCGCTGACCTTGAGTTGAGCGGAAGCGGAAAACGATGCTAAACACAGGAGTAAAAAAAGTTGAAATCTATTATTCATACAATTGGGGTTTGAGGTTAGAGGTAGGAGGTTGGGGGTTAGGGG
>JAWXBI010000092.1:0-8247 GCA_034439915.1 Saprospiraceae bacterium
GAATCCGTACAACAAGAATCACAGGCAGGTGTCGTACAATTTTCGCAAACGGAAACATCATCTATATAATAATAAGCACCAGTATAAAATCCACCCAGTCCTTTGATTGGAACAGTTGAAATATTATCATAAAAATTCCCTATTACCAAATAGGATTCCCCGCCCACTGCCGTATAGCTCCCAGTCACCAGTGTCCATATCGTTTTATTGGTGATAAAATTTCCAACCGGATGTGAAATCTGAGGAGTTAAAGGGAGGACGGGAGCACCGATCACCGGTCCTATTGGTATATTGGAAAGATAGGCTCCAAATTTATCAATAGCCCAACTGGCATAATCTGCCAGATTCACATAAAAAGAGACCTGATACGTTTTACCCGGGATCAGAGGGCTGATTAATTGCACCTCCAGGTACTCCCGGTATAAATTAGTGGGTTGTAATATAAATCCGGCATAACCTGCTCCGGTTAGCGGAATTTGGTTACCAAAAGAATTGCCCGGTGTACTCACATTACTGCTGAAAGGCGCACAGCTATTGTAATAATCTGAACTACCCCCTGTGGTAGGCAAGGTCCAGTTTGAAGCTGTAAATGGAGGCGAAATACCCGGCGGACAAATGGTATAGGATTCAAAACTGGGATTGGGGACGAGGTTATTTGGACAAGGGGATGTGGATAAGTTAAAACAAACCACCTCGACATCAAAGCTGCAGGTAATTTGGTGACCTGCCATATCTGTTATCGTATAGGTCACCGTTGAAATGCCTTCCATAAACAGGGTTCCACTGACGTCATTTATTCCTGATGCAGTCGTTGCACCCGTGATGTTATAGCTGACATTTAACATCGGACAATTGTCGGCAGCCATCGGGCCGATATTATTCACCATGGCTTTACACTGACCCGAAGCGTTGAGGGTACCAAAATAAGACATACTCAGTGGACAATTGGCCGTGGGTGGTTGATTATCCACTACAGTCAGTGTATAATTACAGTTTGGGCTTTGGTTACCGCAATCGTCTCTGGCAAAACAAGTGATGGTGTTCACGCCTTTAGGAAATTGAGTCTGAGGCGTTATCAGGATAGCACTACCTGAAGTAATTAAGGAACAAATGAAGTCCAGATTTTTATCACAGCTATCTTTTCCAGTTGGTTGTGGCAATGTTCCGGTATAATAACAGAGTCCTGGATTAGTGTTGACTATAGTATTGGGAGGACAAACGATGGTCGGTGCAATAGTGTCCTTGAAAGTAATCGTTTGCACGCATGAGGAGATATTGCCACAAGAGTCTTTTGCCTGCCAGGTTCTGGAAACAACAGCGTTACATGGCATATTGCCATTCACCACATCTGAGAATGTGATCAAAATAGCATTGGTGGGTGTACAATTGTCCGTTGCAGTAGCAGTACCTGTTGCAGGTGGAATTATATTGGTGTTGCAATGAAACTTTAGGTTAGGTGGACATACAATAGTAGGTGCAATGGTATCCCGGATGATGATCCGCTGCACACAAGTAGCAATATTTCCACAAGAGTCTTTCGCCTGCCAGGTTCTGGATATGATTGCATTGCAAGGCAAACTACCGGTCACCACATCCGTGAAAGAAATCATAATGACATTGGTGGGTGTACAATTGTCCGTTGCAGTAGCGGTACCTGTTGCAGGCGGTTTAGTATTAGCATTGCATTGCAAGTTGAGGTTGGATGGACATACTATGGTTGGAGCAATAGTATCCCGAATAGTTATGGTCTGCGTGCAGGTAGCGATATTGTTGCAGGCATCTTTGGCCTGCCAGGTCCTGGTGATCGTGGCGTTGCAGGGTAATACACCGGTCACTACATCCGAAGAGGTGATGACGATGGCATTGGTGGCGGTACAGTTATCCGTCGCAGTCGCTACTCCGGAAGCCGGGGGATTGACATTAGAATAACATTGAAGTTTGAGATTCGGTGGACAAACAATGACCGGTGCAACGTTATCCCGGATCACGATGGTCTGGACACAGGTCGAGATATTGCCACATAAGTCTTTTGCCTGCCAGGTTCTGACGATCGTAGCATTGCAAGGCATGGTGCCCGTTACAACATCAGAGCTTGTGATCACAATAGCATTCGTGGACGTGCAGTTATCTATTGCAGTCGCCACGCCTGTTGCAGGAGGGTTGATATTGGTGTTACAGGTTAGGTTGAGGTTGGGAGGGCAAACAATGACCGGTGCAACATTATCCCGGATGACGATGGTCTGTATACAAGTCGAGATATTGCCACATAAGTCTTTTGCCTGCCAGGTTCTGGTAATTGTGGCATTGCAGGGCATCGCGCCGGTCACTACATCAGAACTTGTGATTATAATAGCATTTGTGGGTGTGCAGTTATCCGTTGCAGTCGCTACCCCGGTTGCAGGTGGATTAGTATTGTTGTTGCATTGTAAATTAAGATTGCTTGGGCAGGTAATCACCGGTTTTACATTATCAAAATAAGCGACGGTCTTACAAATAGAATCGATGCATCCGGGACTATTGGTTTTGAGGCAAACTATAAAATCTCCGCATTTACTAAATTGATGAGTCGGGTTTTGAGCTGTCGATGTATTGTTGCCCCCACTGCCGGGATCCCCGAAATTCCAAGAGTAGGTCAATGGCGCCTGACCAGTGGATTGGTTGATAAACTGATAGTTTCCGCAACTGCCAAGAGTTGAACCTGAAAAGGCAGCATCACAAGGCAAGGGATCAGAGCATACTTGTGTAATCACGGTGCACGTTCCTGCGGTGCCCAGGGCATTATAATTATAACTCATGACCAGGGAATCCGGGCTATTACCGCCCATCAGACAGAATGAAAGCGGAGAAGCGCCTCCCACGGGAATAAATCCTGAATTATGAGAAAGAAGAATATCCATTTGAGGGGTCTGACTCACTATCCAGCCGGAATTAATCTCGACAACGATATTTTTAAACGTAGCCGTTCGGATATCCAGCTTGATCTGGGTAATGGCATTTTTGAGTTTATTATCCAGAATTAACTGAAAGCAGCATGAAGGAGGTACGGTTCTCAATTGCTGAACAAACAAGGTAACGCTGTCGCAAGCGGCATCGGGTATATAAAGTTTTTCAGCAGGCAAATAAATGATGGAAGCAGGTGATATTTGCTTCGTGTCGGTCACTACTTTGAGTATCCTTGTGAATACCGAAAGCACTAAGGTTAGGGCGATGAATAAAACGGATTTCATGGTAGAGAAGTTTTTGAATAAAAAAATTGCTCGCTGAGCCCTCCGTTCTGAACCTACGCTTTACTAGATTTTCAAAGTATCATGCCATATTCATATTCAATCTGTAGTAAAATATATATTTCAAGTTTGTATTATTCACACGATGGAATTCATCTGAAAACCGGGAATCTATGTCACATCTGCTAACCAGGAGATGAGTCTCCATTGGCCTGCTTTTAGCGATTTGTATATTTAGTCAGAGTAAGGCCGTGTTGAATTTAAGGATAAGAATACTCAAAACCAAATTTATTTTTTTAATACTACTCCCTCTGACATTTTTTATATTTCCGGATCTCACAACCCAAAAGGTCCTTATAAATGTTGATTCGATCACTTATTCCACGATATCGGAGCCTTTGATGAAATTCATCCAATTGATTACCGTTTGACTATTCATTCCATCTTTCATTTGTTGCAATTTCAACGGGAATTGAATGCAGTATACTCTGCAATAATTTCCTGTCTCCTATAAACCCGGACCCTTTACTCGCTTAAACCCTACTCCTTATTAATATTCTTTTCACCACAGTATTACCTTTGGAAGTTAGTTTAATCAGGTAAGTACCACTGGCAATTCCGGGTATATGGATCTTCAAAGTTCCTTCCCGTGGTATCCTGAAAAAAATTTGTTCCATCATTTTCTGCCCAAACAAGGAATAAATTTCAATCTTCTCAACATCAGTCCCGTAATCGTGCAGTTTAATAAAAAAGTGGTCGATGGCCGGGTTGGGAAATATGGAGATCAACGAGGATTGATTTTGGTTAGTAACCGCTACGGTGGAGCAGGACCATTGATTCATTCCCAATTCACCACCCGTATACAGTTTACAGTCGATATCTTCTGATGACTTATATGAAACAATCGTCCGTACCCCACCGGTTGAGGGATGTAACATGCCTGTCCAGTTCATACCATTATATTTGGCCAGGTGATTGACGGGTTGGTTATTGATCCGGGTAAATTTTCCACCAGCGATCAGATCGTCGCCAAAAACTTTTATCGAATAGACGCCACTACCCAGGTCTACCCCTGTGCCGGCTGACAATCCAGCCCATTGACTGCCATTCCATTGTGCTATATGCCGGGTTCGATGATTATTGGGCAATGAGTCCGTCATGGTATTGAAAAACTGGCCCCCGGCTATCAACTGATCCTTATAAACGGCCAGGGTGTGCACCCCATCATCAGGATGGGGAGTGGCGGATTTAATGTTTACAGCCCCCTGCTCTCCCAATTTGGTCCATTCTCCATTCCAGATTGCTATATTATTGAAACCGCCCGGAATGTTACCAAATCGGCCCCCGGCGACTATTTTCCCATGGAATAAAGCAAGGGCAAACACCGGGCCATCCAGATTGGATCCCATCTTTGCCCATCCGTTTCCGGGATTCCAGGCTGCTATGTTAGAAACATTTAATGCAGGATCACCGACTGAGGTAAATTTTCCTCCCACAATTAACCCCCCTGAGGTAGCCAACAGTGCATCCACATTAGTAAAATTTCCATTGATACCTCCATGAGAAAGCGCAGACCAGGAGGATCCATCCCAGGCTGCAATTTTATCGGCTTCAATATTTCCAGCCTGTGTAAAATCGCCACCTGCGTATAATATCCCGTCATGTATTTCAAGGTCATTGACTTTGTTGTTTAGTCCACCTCCTTCCAGTGCCACCCAGGTATTACCATCCCAGGCGGCAATATTATTGACAGGTAAATCTTCCCGGCCTATAATAGAAAATAAACCAGCTACAATCAATTGGCCATTATAGAATTCCATATCCTGAATCAAGGTGGCATTAAAATGGCTCCAGGTGCTGCCCTGACAATAGTCGTTGCAGACCTCTGCGATCAGACAGGGGGAAAGATAAATGGTAACACTGCATTCACACAATTGCTGTCCACATTTGGATTTAATGTTTAATTCGTAAAGACCAGGATTTAATAAATACGGTATTTTAATTTTAAAATTATCCGGGGATACAAAGTCTTCAAGTTCCAGTTCGGGACCTGTTAAAGTCCAGAGGATTTCGGAGTCACTGCAGGCATTCCCTATACAATTAAAAAAACCTGTAAAATCAAGGCTGTCTGGCGTTGGACAAGCAAGGGCTATTAGTCCGCCACACTCCACAGAGGATTTAATACCATTCAGGTTTACGGTCAATGCATAGTTGCCGCATTCACAGGTGCAGTCCATTTCTGCCTGATACTTCATCAGGGTATCAAAACAGGGGTCTCCATTGGGGTCAAATTCTACTACCGGAACCTGGATTTTATAGTTTCCGGTTTCAGTGTACGTATGGGTAATGATTCCATTCGAATAGGGACCATAATCCAGTTCACCATCCCCCCAATCTATAAAATATACCGAATCGCATCCTGGTAATTGATCGACAATCAGCTTGACCTCACACATTGAATCTACCACTTCGAGTTTGAGGGAATTTCTAACATTTTGGCCAAACATTTGGGAATTCAGACAACAAGTATCGGCATACCATTCCCCCGTATTCACAGGGTATTCGTTGCTGGCTGTCCATGAAGGTGAATCATCAGGGTATACGTTTTCACCCCGGTGATAAAATATACCTGAAAAGGTCAAAAGTATAGCTAGGAGATAAACAGGATTCATGCTGATGTAAAGCTCCAGACAAAACTAACAATTTCTGAGGCATTTACACTATAAATTTTTTAATAATATGAATCCACTTCGTTAGTTTAAATGCCAGAGTCCTGGTACCAATGGCCACTACTCCATCCCCGCCGTGTATAACTACCAGGATAGGCGAATTTGGTTGCGCAGCCTTGCTGTAGTCAGGCTTTTGCAATGGTCATTACCCTGGATTATATTGGATTGTATAGACTGACCGATCAGACGATAAAAGAATAGGATACGGAAGATGCGTAAAATAGTTTTCATTGTTTTACATTACCTCTGACCTTTAAATCAGGTAAAGTTTAATCACGGTAATTAAATTCTGCGGTCGAAGAAATCAAATACCGGAGTGAATTGCCCTATCAACCTGGGTCGGTATCATAAGTCAAAATCAAATTTGTTGATCACTTTCCGGTTTGTACCAATCTTCCAATAGCATCTTTCGACTCCTTCGTCATGACCAGGGTGCCGGAGATGGCGGACCTTTTTTCCATTAAATCATTCCATTCCGGGGTATCCGACCACATCATTTTTTTTAATTCTCGCATAGCTTCTCCGCTATATTTCTGGAGCTCATCAATCTTGGCGGCTATCCTTTCATCCATAGCTTCGGTAATATGAAACACTTCATTAAACAAACCGTGTTCCATAGCCCAGGATGCAGCAAACCAGGACGCCGGATTCAATGCCAGATGATTAAAAGACGAGAGTCCGGTTTTTCGCTCGATGGCAGGACCAACCACAAAAGGCCCAATGCCATTGCTCAATTCACTCAACCGTATAGAAGCCTGGTCCGTTGCAAATGCCAGGTCAGCAGCCGCAATCAATCCCAGTGCCCCACCTACCGCTTTGCCCTGAACCCTGGCAATTACGATCTGAGGACAGGACCTCATGGCCATTATGACACGGGCAAACCGGAAGAAAAAATTTTTTGCTTGCTTCTCATCCTGTAGATTCATTAATTCATTTAAATCGGCTCCGGCACAAAAACTACGCTCACCCTGGCTTTTGATGAGGACGGTTTTAACATCGGGCCGTTGTTTAATTTGAATTAAATGATTGGTCATTTGCTCCAATACCTGGGAAGGCAAAGCATTGTGTGCAGCGGAGCCAAATTCAAGAGTAGCGAGTTGATTGGAATACTCTAATGTACAATAGGAATCCATTTTACCGGGGGTTCAGAATATTTGAACAGTAAATATGCATCAATTTTTAACGCTTTGGTCTAAGGGCTTACCCAATTGGATATAAAGGTTTTTTCGTCCTGCTTTGTCTTTGGTCAGAATTTCATGGGCAAATGCTGCCACCTGAAGGGCATGTTCCCTGGGTACGGAAATAACTCCGTCACCATCTGCCACCAATACATCTCCTGGTCTGACTAACACACCGCCAATAGTTATTGGTTTGTTGACCGACTCCAATTCGTTTCGCCCCGGTCTGATCCCCCTACCCCTTTCCATAAAATCCAGGTAAACGGGTATTTGTTGTTTGATCAGTTCATCGGTATCTCGAATGCCTCCATTGGAAATAATTCCTCTGGCCCCTTTGCTTACCCAAAATAATCCATTGAAGGAACCCACAGAACCTACGTCCCCATCACCTTGTACATCCAGGACAACCACGGATCCAGGTTTTAAAAACTCCACAAATGCTTCGGTGCTGATCTTGCCATACCAATCTCCTTCCCATTTCTGGAATTCTTCTTTGGCCATGGGGTTCTTAACAATCCTCGTCGTAGGCACATACCGAGCAGTGACGGCAATACCACAAAACACATGTTTCATGCTATCGATGTCTTTCCATAAGGCTTCAATACGCTGGTTCATCAATCCGGCATCACGCAGCCCGACCATATCCATGCCATCGGAGACATCCGCTACCCTTAAGCCCTGATAAGCTTTGAGGATGCTCTCATCCGTAATTTTTTCCTGTGATTTTGCCCATCCGCAAAAACAAAATATAAAAAAGAAAATCAGACTTTTCATAAACTTAAAATTTAAGATCAATAAACTTACGGAAAATGGACGAGGGCCGGGAGGTAAATGTTGAATCGTTGAATTGTTGAATTGTTGAATCGTTGAATTGTCGATCCTCATTTTTCATCCGATGCTTCGGATCTTCAATTGTTCATCCGATGCTTCGGATCTTCATTGTTCATCCGATGCTTCGGATCCTCATTGTTCATCCGATGCTTCGGATCTTCATTGTTCATCCGATGCTTCGGATCCTCATTGTTCATCCGATGCTTCGGATCCTCATTTTTCATCCGATGCTTCGGATCTTCATTGTTCATCCGATGCTTCGGATCTTCATTGTTCATCCGATGC